>NZ_JAAHGN010000640.1:0-4335 GCF_010672485.1 Moorena sp. SIO2C4
AAGGTTTTTCCAAAAATTGGCGGATGCGCATTTCCTTATCGGTGATCACCACCCCGAACTCAACGGGATTGGGAACGCGAGTTAGGATTAATGTCGCCTTTGATTTCTTAGCTTTATGAAATTCGATCGCAGCAGTCAAATCAAAGTCGGTGATGCTATCGCCACTAATGACTAAAAAGGTTTCATTGAGTAATTCGGAAATATTTTTAACACAACCTGCAGTCCCCAGAGGCTGTTCTTCTTCTACCGCATAGGTCATCTTGACCCCAAAGTCACTGCCGTCTTGGAAGTAGTCCCGCATGACATCTGGGAGATAGTACAGAGTGGCAATGACCTCAGTGATATTGTGCCGTTTGAGTAGATTAACAATATGTTCCGCAATGGGTCGATTCAGGATTGGCACCATGGGCTTGGGCAGATCACAGGTCAACGGTCTAAGCCGTGTTCCTGAACCACCAGCCATCAGCACTGCTCGCATAATTCCTCCTCTTTTAACCCGTTAAGGGGTTTGATCATGTTGTCTACGTTCATTTGTCTTTTTATGGGCTTTTTTTAGTGAAGTACTTTCCTCCACAAACAGTGACTTGATCTAAAAACCGTCATTTTGGCATGCTAGCGTCGATAGTCAGTCATATAGGTGCGCTTTCCGCATCTAATTATTAAATTCGCCACGGGTCGCACCTAAAGAGTGCTTTCGACAAAGACTGGCGGAACCATAACTAACGACACTGGTGTCGCCAAGTTTCCTCCGACCTCAGAACAAAGATCGCGCCTTGACCCGCTGCTTCTTCACTCAGGTAATCATCACTACTGAGTTTGGCTAGTCTGTAACTCCTAAGGGTCACACCACAAATGAAGACTAGAGAAACTGGACCTGGATCAATGCTACTTTGAGCTGTAATCCGAATCAATTCTTAGGTGCGCTTGACCTTGGCGAATTAAATTCGCCAAGGTCAAGCGCACCTGTTGATTAACCTACACACTTATGGTATTGAGGTCATGGTCTAACACTTGCTTGATAAGGTAAAATTATCATTAATATAAAAATTATCTTATAAAAAGCACCGGAGGTGAAAAACCATGTCACAATAACCAAATGTCTTCTACCCAGATTCAACAAGGGTAGTTAAAACCGCCCCAAGGGCTCGCTTCTCCTCCCTGTCAGGCGAGACGCCTATCTTACTTGAGACGGGGTTTCCAAATATGGCAAGATTTTTGATGAATGGCTAACTTAATTGTCTTCGGGTTACTGGTAGTCTATGGGTATGGCGTGTGGAAATTCTGGAGGGGGTTTGAGCGGACTGACTTCAGCCGGAGTTTAACCAATCGGATAGCATTGTCACTGTTGTGGCCAGCTTTAATCGTTGCCAATAAGTCCTATCGCAAAAACTTTACTAAAGCCCTTAAGGGCAGATAGGAGTGCTCGATAGCAGTGGCCGTATTTGGCTGATTGGTGGAACCACCGAAAGTGTGACTCTGGCAAATGCGATCGCATTCAGGGGGATTCCCTGTACAGTAACCGTTACCACAACAGCGGCTAAATCCCTCTATCCCCAAACCCCAAATTTAAGGGTTCGAGTCGGACGTTTAGATACAAATGGGCTAGAGCAGTTTTTGGAGAACCATGGTATTGTAGCGATCCTAGATGCCTCTCACCCCTATGCGGTGGAAATTTCCCAAATAGCGATTTCAGCCGCTTGTGCTCGGCATATACCTTACCTGCGTTTTGAAAGGCAACAGCTAAATTCTCAGGTAAGTTCTGAACTAGACAATTCACCAATAATTTATCTCAATAGTTTCCAAGACCTGATTGCTGGTAACTATCTCCATCAGCAGCGGGTATTACTGACAATCGGTTATAAACATTTACCCTTATTCCGTGGTTGGCAAGACCAATCAACCCTATACGCCAGGGTTCTCCCCAGTGTTACTGCAATAGATGTAGCGATCGCGTCTGGATTTAGCCGGGATCGAATTATTGCCCTGCGTCCTCCGGTACCAGCTGATTTGGAAAAGGCACTCTGGCATCACTGGGACATCTCTGTTGTGGTCACCAAGGCCTCTGGGGTTGCTGGGGGAGAAGATATCAAACGAGCCGTAGCTACTGAGTTAGGCATCTCCCTAGTTATAATTACTCGCCCAGTTGTTGATTATCCGCAGCAAACCAGCCATGTATCTGTGGCATTAGAGTTTTGCGTACGTTATGTTTGAACTCTCTCCCGGTAAATAACAGGTAAGCCTATGGGCTACAGATGGTGCTACTTGAGGTGCCGTCAGCTGTCAGCCGTTGGTCTTTAGCTGATGGCTGATAGCTGATAGCTGAATGCTTACAACAAAAGTTTAAACCATAGCTGGTTGGAGTAACCTGATATTATAAAAGTTGAATTCAGTAGCTGTCCGCCCTTTTTCCTCGATGGCATAAACTACTTGACGAGTCATAATATAATAATCACCAACTTTCTCGAACCTGTCCTCAAATTCTCGTTTAGCCATCAAATCACCAGTTTTGGCATTGCGAAAAATGGCATTGTAGCCTGAAGAAATATACCCTTCTCCTGTATCTAGGCTATGGTTGGTATTAATTGTAAAAGCCATCGGACCCATAACCCGACTGACATGACAAATTTCCCTACCCCGGACTTTATAGTTAGAGCCCATAGCATCACCCTTGACCAAAATTTCCACTGCACCAGTAGAATCGTTTTCACCAAAGCTAAATTGGTTTTTCCCATGGGCTTTTTCAAAGGATGACCGCTTGCGATGGGTCACAATATCCCGCATCTGGTTATAGACACTTTCTTTGACCTTTTCATCATCAAACCCACTGACTTCAACACTGTGATCACTATTAATGCGAACTTGACCAGTGTATACTTCATCACCTTGCTTAATTTCCAGGTCAGCTTTGTAACCAGGAAAATTGTCGTCCCAGGTGTAGCGGTTTTCGTAAGCCGCCTGGAACACTTCACGAGCTGTTTCGTTTTCGATCATAGTCTTGTTAAGTCAACCGATATTTTGAGCTAATAGTTCCCAAACTAGACAAACTATACTAGGGAAGTGTTACTATCCAAAGACTACTCACTAATCTCTGACGGTGCTTATTATAGCATTACTGTTTTATAGAGAATCTTTAAATTTGGTGAGGTACTTTAAGCGTAAGCTATCAGCGTGTCGCGTATCAGCTATCAGCTAATGGGCTACAGATTGTGCTACTTGATGTGCTTATGGGCTATTATAAAGCTACGGAACTTTTGAATAAAACAAGTAAGGATTCGAATAATGCTGAGTTATGGAAAGCACCTCAAGCAGCGTGAGCCATTCGCGTAGCGTGGCCTTTGGCCAAGGCTCAGGGCTGACGGCTGACGGCTGAATGCTTACGTTTAATCTAACTTTCAGCTAAAACTAATACTAACACTTTTCACCATTACTCCCAAATTTATTATGGCTTGTAAGTGTTAGTAAGTTTAGTTTAAGTTTTCCGTAAAAAGCTAAGGGCTGAATCCTTACGTAAGGGGAACCTAAAGAGTGGATGGTTAATCAATATCAGTTGCTTGATTGGAAATCATCACAGGAACTTGATAAAGAGGTACTGTGAAGGTAACTGTTGACCCTAAATTTTCCCCCATACTGAAAAAATTGACCACACCCCCCATGGTTTCAATCAGCTTTTGGGATATGACTAAGCCTAAACCCGTGCCGCCATATTGGCGAGTCCGGGAACCATCGACTTGGGTAAAGGTTTGAAACAGCCGGTCTTGCTGGTCGAGGGAAACACCGATGCCAGTATCGGCAACTCGAACTTTAACCAATCCTGGGAATTCTGTACCTTTGAAAGTTATCTTCTTTCGGATCACCTCAGCACTAACAGTCACCCCACCTTCATCAGTAAACTTAATGGCATTGCCGACTAGGTTTAACATGACCTGTAGCAGCCTTTGATAGTTACCATACATAACAATGCCATCATAGACATCAGGCATTTCAATTCTGAGGCTGAGGTTTTTGAGCTGGGCTTGATTGATCGTAAAGTCCTCAACTTTTCTAAACAGAGAATCTAATTCTACTGGAGCGAGTTCTAGCTCCATTTTACCAGCTTCAATCTTGGCAATATCCAGGATATCATTAATAATATTGAGCAGATGCAATGCAGAATTGTAGGCTTCTTGGATAAAATCCCTTTGCTCCTGTGGATCGTCTGCCATGCCATCAAGAACCAACTTGAGAAACCCAATCATGCCATTGAGAGGGGTACGTAACTCATGGGAAGTATTAGCCAAAATCACTTTTGTGGCGAGAAGCTTCTTCAGCCCTTTCGCTAGCTATTTCTAACTCCTA
>NZ_JAAHGN010000641.1:0-4333 GCF_010672485.1 Moorena sp. SIO2C4
TCAACTTTATCCAGGAGTCAGGAGCTTCGATTCAGGATTCAGGATCCATAATAACTGAATTTTATAGTTAATTAGGAATTAATCAGAGTTTAATGGGCAATTAACCTATGTATTCTCCCAATAACTTCTGAATTATTCTCCTGAATTCTTAATTATGTCTCCTATATCCTCAAAAAACCAGCCAATTTCTTACATAAAACTGAGGTTGTCCAAGACCGATTGCCCAAGACCGATTGCCCAAGACCGATTGCCCATGCTGGGATTTTGGCATCAACAGGCTCGGGGTAGACTCATAATCTAATCCCTTTACCCTTTCCCCTTTGCCCTGATAACTGCGGCGAAGTCTAATCAGCGCCCAAAGCCGCTTAGGCCAAAGCAGGGGCAGAATTTAGGGCAGCACTATGGTATTGATTGGACTAATAGCAGTCAAACCGAATTGGACTAATAGCCATCGGAGGAGGATATCCTGATCTGGTCAGCCTTGGGGTTTATCACCTTTCTCGTCAGAGAGATAACATAAAAGGAGTTCTTGCCAGCAGCACCTACACTAGGAGGTGGGACCCAAGGGCGATTTACTCGCCCTAGCAGGCGCGCACCTATGGAAATTTATAGCCACCATCTACGAGGTCTTCTGGTTATGATCACAGATCTGTCCCAATTGGGATCAGGACTGAAACAGGTTGTTAGGACTAATCAGGGGGATGTTGATAGAAGGGATTACTGGCTATCAGCAGGTGCGCTTGACCTTGGCGAATTTAATTCGCCAAGGTCAAGCGCACCTATAGAAAGTATGGGGTTGGTGACACTCGATGGCAATCAGGCGAAGCCAAGCTGTCAGTTGTATCGTCTCTATTTTCGTCTTGCAGTTGGCAGGGAAGGTATTCGAACCATTTCCTAGATTTCTTTAGATGTCTTTTGTTAAGAACAAACACAATCACTATTAATTATGTCAGAAATTCTAACACTAATCAAAAAACCAGAGATTCCCAGGAAATTAGTAAAACCATCTCAACCAATTGAACTAATTCAGCCATCAGAACCAAAGTTTATGGCTGTTGGGGTTGTAACTGGTGAGGTAGATTTGTCTGAGAAAATTCCTACCATTACCATTCAGGGTAAGGCTTACCCACTCTTTTTTCTGCTTAAGCACAACCGGAAAAGGTATGTGCTGGATATTCTCAAGGGGCACATAGAGGCCGGAAACCGAGAGCATCGCCTCGTGGTATATCCTAAGCCGATCCACTTCCCAGACAGGAACAAATTCCAGGATATCCGGTTTGAGGTAATTGGGATTTTACAGGAAGACAGACCCCATGCTTGGGCTGAAGCGATTGGCAATGGGTATTTCATCTTGGCTGGATTGTGGCAGTTCATCCCTGTTTGTAAAGTTCCCTGTGTGTCAGTCTTTAGGAACCACAGTGAACAATTAGTGAACTATCTCAAAAACCACCAGGCTACAGAAAGAACTCGGGTACTCAAAGCTGGTCACTGTCCATTATTCTGGCGGGACTCCTCGGTCAAACCATTCCGATTCAATCCTAAGCTCAAGGAGCAGGGCAAGCCAAAATTCATCCAGGTCAAAGCCCGATTCCTTCCCCACAAAAATGCCTTCGCGTTTGTGGAAGAATTGGCACCCCCAATGGATCAGCCTCCACGGTTCTGCAAAGTTCGGAAAGAAGATAAGCAGGAAGCCTTGGCGGAAGCTAAGAAAAGAGCTGCTGAAATGGCTGAAAAAAGAGCTGCTGAAAGTTCTGAAAGTCCTGAAAAAACAGCTGCTGAAAGTCCTAAAAAAAGACCTGCTGAAGGTCCTGAACGTCCTGAAAGTTGAGTACTTCTATTCACAATACCAACTGTGCTCAGTACCAACCCAACGCCCAGTCGAGCCGTTGAGACTTGACTGCTGAGGCGTTTGGTGCTGGCAAGGCTGGTAGGGTGATAGTTAAGACTTAAGCACAAGTCAGGTAAGCCAGCGCTGTCGGATAACTTGGTTGACTGACTATATATTTTCCATAGCTTAACTATAGCGCTAGTATAAACCACGAGTAACTATAGCGGTTTTCAATTAGGTGAGGTACATTTTTATAGGGAGCAGGCAGCAGGGAACAGGGAACAGTGATAGGAATTATTTGACCAACGACTTTACTTAATATAGCAAATCATTGATAATAATAAGTTATAATTAAGGGTTAACCTATTTTATTAAGGTTTAGGGTATTGCTTTGACAAGGATGCGATCGCAACTGCCCCCGTTGGTACTTTTCTGTCAAAAAGCGAAGCATCCGCAGTTTCTGTACTTAATTTTGGTACTTAAGAGTAATTATCTCTGATTATCTTCTATTTTCTTGACAATGAAATATCCCTGCTCTTAGAATCGCGAATGGCGCAGGAGTTCTTGAACCGAACTCCAATCTTTTCCAAAGTCCGATGGGGCAGGAAACCTGACTATTCCTGAATTCCCCGGAACCAGAAGCCACAAGGAGACCCTATGGTTCAGTCTTTCGAGTGCTCAATCCAAATTGACCCGGCCTTAAGGGGATGGCAGACTTGAGGGTCTCCATCATCTCGACCGTCCTGTCCCTTTAACATCAGGCCAAAATTCGTAAAATCATTAATTCAAACATGCTAAAGACAACATTCAACCGCTTCAAGCCAGCTGCTCTTCCCTTGAAGAAAGCACTCTCAAGACTGGCACTTGGTCTAGGGACCCTGCTCTTTGCCGCAGTGGCAGTATTCTGTGTCACAGCTCCTACGGCTTTAGCAGCAACGATAGAACCATTGCATGGAATACAAGTTACTGAAAATACAGTCATGATCGTAGTGACGAGCACGGGCTGCACGAATAAAGAGGACTTCACAACCATATTGGAAAAATCCCAGCCTCCAACTGCCACCTTCATCCGCCTGAAACCGGATCCTTGTAAAACTGCTTCCCATGCCTACCGGATTTCCTTCTCCCCGGAGGAAGTGGGTGCGACAGAATTTAAAGTGGCCAATCTGTTTGAACCCATGCCCAGATTTTAGCGGCGGAAGTTCTTAAAACAGGACTCTAAGTCGAAAAAAATGTCACAAACTGCCTGGTGAGATCGTTTTAGTTATAGAGCGACATAGCTAACGTTGGGGTAGGCGAGTTTTAGCAACAGTAGTTAAACAAGGTTTAACTCTTACCCTATGGCCTCAATTTAATTATTCCATAGGTGCGCTTTCCGCATTAAGAATTAAATTCGCCACGGGTCGCACCTGCTGAAATTCCTCCCGATGCTCACGTTACGGTAGAGCGCGGGAGGAATTTTTTATATTGATTTCAGTTATAATAAATTTTAAAAAGCCTAAGTCATTTCCAATTGCCCATCTGTCTATGCCAGCCAAGGATATTTTTCACAACACCGTTCGGTTAGCCTTAGAAAAAGATGGCTGGCTGATAACTAAAGATCCTCTATACATCAAAGTTGGCGGATCGGAAATGTATATAGACTTAGCAGCAGAACAATTAATTGCAGCCCAGAAAGATAATCAAAGCATAGCGGTAGAAATCAAAAGTTTTTTACAAGAATCAGAAATGGCAGAGTTTCACGTCGCCCTTGGTCAATGTCTTGATGCAGTCGCTCATGGGGGAAACCCCCAAGACCGCGCTGCATCGCTTCCTAAACTATCGATTAGCATTAAAGCAAACATTACCTAATTTTATTTTATACTTAGCCGTTCCTACCGATACTTACAATACATTTTTTCGTCGCCCCTTTATTCAGGATGCTCTTGAAGAGTATCAGCTAAAATTGCTAATTTTTGAACCTAAGAAAGAGGAGATTTCATCATGGAAACCTTGAACTATAATGAATTAGTCCAAAAAATCTTGAAAGCCCACGCTATCAACCTTAACGATGATCAGACAGAAGTTCAAATGATATTTGATAGTGAGCGCAATCATTATTTAGTGATGGTAGTGGGCTGGTATGACCAACGACGGGAATACGGAAGCTTAATTCATATTGATATCAAAGATAATAAAATTTGGATTCAGAGTGATGGCACTGAAGTGGGAGTAGCTAACGAGTTAGTTGAAGCAGGAGTTCCCCAACAGCATATAGTTTTAGGGTTTAAGTCTCCCTTCAAAAGACAATTTACTGCATATGCTCACCTGTAGCATTTTACAGAAAAGTTTAGTAGGGTGGGCAAAAAGTAATAGAGTTTTTCCATTAAGCTTATCGGCGATAAATTTTTGCCCACCCTACCATTATAGGCAAAAAGTAATAGAGTTTTTTCATTAAGTTTATAGGCGATAAATTTTTGCCCACCCTACCATTATCGATTCAATCCAATAGCCAACTAAACAAAA
>NZ_JAAHGN010000642.1:0-4331 GCF_010672485.1 Moorena sp. SIO2C4
TCAATCCAGATTATCGAAGTCTTAGACTTGGCTCTTTCTGCTCTGAGATCGATTTGGTCACCAGAGACTCTACCAGAAATCAACGTTAAACTACCCTCTGTCTTACCTACAGTCTTAGCAGATGGTGAAGGGTTGGTAGAAGTCTTAACCAAACTCCTAGACAATGCCTGTAAGTTTACTGAGCCAGGGGGTAAAATCACTATCCAAGCCCAAATTAATGAAACTCAAGCAGAGTCGATAGGATTCTTCACCAAGAATCGCCGCCATAATCCCATGTTAGAAGTAATTGTAGCGGATACTGGTAGGGGCATTGAACCCAGTCAGCTAGACGCAATATTTGAGAGTTTTTATCAAGAGGAAGATTCACTCCGACGCACCGTTGGTGGCACAGGTCTTGGTCTAGCTATCTGTCGTCAGATTATTAAAGGTATGGGTGGAAAAATTTGGGCTGAGTCTGAGGGGAAAAATCAAGGTAGTCAATTCCACTTTACCATTCCATTGGAATCATCCCAAACCTTGTTGACTGTTGACTGTTGATCTTCAACCGCCTAACTTTCAATTTTTTAGAATTTAGAATTTAGAATTTAGAATTTAGAATTTAGAATTCACCATTCTGCCTTCTGCCTTCTGCCTTCACCATTCACCATTCTGCCTTCTGCCTTTACCATTCACCCTTCTGACAGACAACCTTCAACCGTTCAACCTTCAACCTTCAACTCTTGATCCTAATTTCTCCAATAACCGAGCAACCTTTTTTAAATCTTTATCACCTGGTCTTCGCTCTACACCACTGGATAGATCAATTCCACTGGGTTGCACCAAAGTGAGGGCATCTAAGACATTATCCGGTGTCAAGCCACCAGCTAGTAACCAAGGGATACTGGGACGAAATTCTTGTAGCCTTTGCCAGTCTAAGGTTTTACCAGTCCCCCCCAACATTTTTCGATGGTAAGCATCTAGTAATAGTGTATCTACACAACTTAAATAACTATGTGCTTGATTTAAACATTCTGAAGTTCTTATCCTTAACGCTTTAATAATTTCAATCTCTGGTAAAGCTTGGCGCAGCTTTTTGCAAAATTCTGGGGATTCATTACTATGCAGCTGAACGGCATTTATCCCTGACTCATCCACAATTTGACTGATTTCTTCCGTAGAGGTATTAGCAAACACACCAATGCGGTCAACTGATACGGACAAGTGGTTGACCACCCCTCGAATTTGCTGTGGTGTAACGTAACGAGGAGAGCCTGGTACACAAATAAACCCTAACGCTGTTGCTCCCAATTTTGCGATCGCATCTGCTTGTTCTGGTTTCGTAATGCCACAAATTTTTACACGCATTGTTACTTGTTACTTGTCCCTTGTTACTCGTTAATTTTAATTTTCCCTATTCCCTCCATATTTCCCGCTCAAAGCGCAGCATTTCCAGAGAGCAATCTCCATAAAGTGCTTCAATATGCTCCCAACAGCAGTCAATGGCAAAATCATTTAAATCTGCTGGCTCCACCCCATACATATCCTGAAATACCTCAGGTTCCACCCGACAGAAACGAGGTCGATGGGGATAAATACGACATTCACGGGTGGTGTGGTCGAAATTTATACACCATCCCCCCTCACCTACCATACTTAAATATAGCGCTAGCTCTTCTGGGAGAAGATATTCCTCTAATCCTGGACGCTCAGCTGGGTCAAGATGACAGCAAGCGCCACATTGCTTTACACAACTCCAAGTTGCCATAACTTTGAAAAAAGAGCTAAAAGCTTAAACTATATCTAGCTTAGCGAGTTTTCACCCGTGATAGGTGTGGTCAGGCTTGCCGTTGAGTTTTGTATATTTTTGTAAACTTACTTAAAAAAAGCAGATCATTACCCAGTAATATCTAAGGGATGGATTGTGATTAGTCACCATCGCCTTTGTTGGGTCAATTCTGGAGAACACATGTATTTAGCTTTTTTAGATTTTATAGGTAACATCGATTGGGTATTAATTGCTCAATTGACTATGCTGGCAGCTGTTGTGATTGCTGGTCCAGTGGTCATTTTCGCCCTATATGCTCTTAGAGGGGACCTTTAATCTAGGGTTGAAGGTGAGGCGGTTGTTCGCCCTTGGCGTTCGGTGTAGGGTAGGTGATGCAGTTGAAGGTTAGCCCGTTGAAGGTTGAAGGTTCGGCGTTGCTTAATAATGGAATGATTTTAAGAGTGAGGTGGAACCGGCATCTTGGTGGAACCGGCATCTTGCCGGTTATCAATATTTTCGGGCAGGCAGGATGCCCACCCTACTTCTATTCATTCCTTGATTCAGCAACGCCAAATTCTATAGGACGGCTTTTATCATCAAGTGCTTTCCAAAACAAATCAATATCATCGGTCTTGAAACGTTGTGCCATGCGATAAACCCCTGGTTCTATACCTTTTTCAGTCGTCGCAAGTTTGACCAAACCCAGGAGTTGCATTGTGACAATTGGATCAATATATTCTGTTTTTACGCCTTTCTCATGTTTAGCAAAAAAGTTGATCACAAAACCATCTGCTAACAGTACTAATCTTTTAGATTGACCATTAAATTGAATATCATAGACCGTACCAATATCATCATGAAAGGATTTGTGAATTGAAATATTCTTTTTGATCTGATGCCGAATCCATTCAACCAAACCAGAAACCCATGTACTAGATTCGACATCCTTTAAACCCATGCTCTTGATCAATTCAGGATAATCTTTTAGTTTAGCTACTAGAGAATCAGATGTTTCCGAAGAAGAAAGCACTTGATGAATGACTTGAGTCTCACTATCTGAAATAAAACACAACTTCTGCTCATAATATCTCTTGTACCAGATTAACTGTTGATGAATATCGATTGTATTTTCGGAAATAATTTCTAATAACTCGTCTAGAAAAACTATTGCCTTTCTAAATTCATAATCCTTCGATGAACCACTGGTAAGAATCAGTTCATCTACAAGATATCCGATATTTTTTCTAGTCAAAAACCCATTGATATCCAGCTCATCCAACACAAGGGAGCCGGTAACACCAATAATTGTATCAATGTGGTTTTGAATAAGGCGCGTTACTTTTCGGAAAGATAGTATTTGTTCAGGAACTAATAAGGTTACCTTTTTGAAGCAATTTTGCTTACTAAAGATTTGACTCATTCCTTGGCCATTGGGTAACAGTTCGATTTTCTCAGGGACATACCCATATTGCTGACGGATAGATTCCCATAAACCATTCAACGTATTTGTTTGATACCATAGCGTCTGCAAGGAAGATTCTGGGCTGGGGAAAGCATTAGTTATAACTAATTCATTAAAAGATTCGTACTTGGGAGAGGGTGAGAAAAATTCTAGCACCGATTTCTCAATCTTATCGCTATACAATTGAGGGTGACGCTCACCAAAAGGTAAATCGACAATCACTGGTAAACAGGTGTCTTCAACAATATATCTGCCCAAATTTAAATAATCAACTTTTGTGGCAGCATAGGGAAATCTTTGACTGTCAATTTCTCTAGAAAATGCTTGATCGACAATATCTACAGCAAAAACATGACTTGTACTATTTTGCATTTCTGTCAGTTCTTCAACCAATCGGGTTCCGATTGCACCATTACCTCCGATGACCGCTACTTTCCGTGTTTCAAATGTCGGCAATCCTAATCGGCCTAAAGCTGTTGAAGTTGAGTCAATAATTGCTTGTGAAACCCCTTTTGTTTCGAAAATTAGCTTGATGTCATCCCGTGCTGTAGAAAGCACAGGAAGCAAAGCTTTTCCTTGATAATATTCTATAGCGGCTCGGTCTCTTTTTTCCCCAGCAGTAGTTACTTCAACAGCACCAATAATAATATTTTTATCGACAGCATTCTTGAACAGAGAATGTAAACCATGATTTGGATCTTGATAAATTTGATAAATTAAAGGTACAGCATATCCTCCATCTTCATAAATCAACAGTTTTTTATTTTGTTTGATACATGTTTGAATGCAGCGAACGAGTTCTGTTTCAACTAACGCTGTCATTGCACTCATATAGTTTTGATTAACTTCCGATTTTTCATACAGGTTAACAAATAACTTTTCCTCAGTATTTGGGAGAAAAGAGGACTGCTTAAAGTCAAACTTGTATTGCGTTGGCTTGATAGGATGTTGAATCATACGTAAACATCGATAGCTTTGACCAGAAACATGATCTAACATCCTCATAATCGGCCAATTACTTTCACCATAGGGAATCCCAATAAATGCATCAATGTTAAACCCTAAGGCATCCAGGGTTTGTAAAGTCATGACAACTTCATGAGTCCGATGGTGAGCACAAAGAGA
>NZ_JAAHGN010000643.1:0-4321 GCF_010672485.1 Moorena sp. SIO2C4
TACTCGGATGTGTGGCGCTCGTGCTATGATTCAACCGAGTCCTTTGGAACGGATTTATCGCGATTTATCCTTCTATACTCTCCATGATAATTGCGATCGCGTTTTGGCCTCCATTGGTCAGGAAATATTGGGACAAGAAAGCGATCGGGCGTTTTTTAATTCTTCGGGGAACAATAAGGGAAAGTCCTAGAAGGTTTTGTTACACAAAAGATGACAAGAATATGACAATGGTATATAACTAGATGAGAATTTTTCTGATCATCTGGATTGGACAATTTCTCTCCCTAGTAGGTTCTCGCTTAACTCAGTTTGCCTTCAATGTCTGGTTGTTTCAACAGACTTTCTTTGAAGAATAAAGTGTCCTTTTAGGACACTTTATTCTAGAAGTTACATAAAGTTACTAATTTTCTACACAATTATCCTCAGGATTCTCGCTCGCACAAACCTTCCGCATCATTCCACCATCTTCATGAACTAGGATATGGCAGTGGAAGACGAATTCGCCAACATCTCGGCCGCCAGTAACGATTTCGGTATCAGTAAAGGGAATTCGCACTGTAACAGTTGTGTTAGGTGGCAAATTGATGTTATCCCGATATGTCGGTACACTAGGTGACCAGTTTATTGTTCCATTGTCGTATGTAGTGACCACGAAATGGGTCTGGTGAATATGGAATGTATGAGGAGCTGTAGTGGCATTTATCAGAGTCCAGTCTTCATTCAATCCAGCATGGACTGCTATCTGGTTTGCACCTTTCTCCCCGAAACCCTTATCCTCGATTGTAAATACACGAACTCTTTTACAGTCCTTACGCTTTGTAGCTTGTTCATACGGAGTACCGGGGAAAGTTTCATTATCACAGAATTCGACTACCCCTTCACAATATGGAGAATTGCTATCTGGTGAAACCTGACAATTTCTATCGGTGAAAGAAAACTCAAATTGCTTATCTGGTTTATAGACATCTAATCCTGAGACTTTCAGTAGTTTCTGAGGAGTTAGTAATCGCCAAGGCGCTTGTCCTTGTGTGTCTAGTGGTTCTCCTGTATTTCCGATGTAAGTCTTGAAGCTGTCACTATCATTAAAGTCTTGGTATTCTATAGCTTCTCCAGAAGGTGTAATAGTTGCAATAGATCGGTAAAGAACAACATCTTCAAAATTATCTTCATCATTTTCATATGATGAAGATATTGAGTCGCTGATTAAAGTGTAGCCTGGATAATCAGGATCGTTGAATGTATATTCGTCATTAATTGAAATTAGTTCATAATTCTTCCCATTTTTTAACTTTTCCACTCCCACTAATACCTCAGCACGACTTCCAGGCGGTAGCAGAATCGACTTTTTTAGTAATGGTTGTGTAGTGGGGTAGCTGTCTAGTGCCAGGACGAATAGAGGCTGAGGTACATACTTATCACCATCAACTTCAGCTAGTACTAGATTGAGGTAGTTTACTGGATCTAGATTAGCCAGACGCCAGAACTGAATCTCACCTGGTTGAATTGATATTGAAGGTTGGTATTGGTTATTAATGATGAATTTTTTGCAAGTTTCATCTTTCCGATAATTTGTCAAAGTAGTCAAATTTTGAAATACCATCACCTGATTTTGGTCAATTGGTCCTGAATCACCATCGTCTGCAAGTTTAAAACCGTTCTTAAGAAAGGTGTAATAATCCTGTATTCCGTCAACGATGATTGTACCTGCTAGACCCCTCCTGACATGATCATAAGTGTTTCCATGGGGATGGGCGTGAAACCAGTTGAGGCCAGGCTGATGGTTTGAGGGGACTTTGACCTCCATTGTGTACTGGTTATTTGTCACAGTGCCTTCGTAGGCGGTTTCGCCGTCGTATATATCATCAAACTCACTATCAGAATAATTAGAACCAGGAAGCTTCATCAAGACATTGTCAGAACCGACTTGGGGTGAAACGTGGAAGCCGTGATAGTGAAAGTTACTCACAGTTGTATCTTGCTCATTGCCAATTGGCTCCAATATATTTTTAAGCTCTAGGTTAATGGTTTGATTTGGAGTAACCTTGATAGTCGGTGATATTTGATCAGTAGTTGGAAGAGCCGACGATTTGGAGTCTGACCCACTAATTTGGTAATACGAAATTGAATTTCCTTCTGTTGTTTCATCACCATTAATATCTCCGAACTCTAAACCTCCGATGGTGATTGTCTTTGTTTCAGAGGTAATAAATTGTGTATCGACATTACCAACATCGAAGACCTGCGGATATTTCAACGGCGGATTTGAACCCTCTTTTCGATCCTTTTTTCCTAGGTACTCACACTCACCCTCAGCAGCAATACGCTCTTTCTCTCCTATGCTTACGGGTCTAGGTAATCTAAAATTCCTACCCGTTGGCGCTTTTCTAAGGTCAATCCTTTGGTTTAGCTCTATGAGACTTTTAGAAACCGCATGAACTTCCCCAGGGAAACTGCTGACCAAAACAAATATGCTGATCAAGGTAGCAATCAGCAGTTTTCGCAAAAACTGAAGTTTGTCTTTCATGTACTTTATCCTTATTACAATACTTAGACATCCCCCCGGTTAAAACGCCGGGGCTTAACACATCACACTTGTAATAGCAAACCACTATTGAATATATTACGGCCTGTCATATAAGTCAATTCTCGATAGAGACAATGATGCTATAGTTGATCTGAGGGAGTGACATGAGCCCTGAAAAGCTTAATAGATAAGCATTTGAGGCCAGTTTTCTTAGCAAATTTCAACTCCCAAATTGACCCTAGGAATAATTTTCTGGAACCTCAAACCCTTATAACTATGTCCAAGGTCAGTTCAAAACACCATGTATATTTTTGTAACAGATCGGCTGAAGGCATTACCCAGTTGCTTAGGGTGCGTTAGGGGCGGGCTTGCCATCATGTTCAACACCGAGCGCCAGGTTTAGGTTGCTGCCCGTAACGCACCACCCCAGGGCTCACCCTCATTTTCGCGGTAGCCATGGTTGGGACAGCTCGTCTGAAAATTGCAACAGCCAAGATGCCTGTTCTACTCATTGATCACAGGCAAGATGCCTGTTCTACTCATTGATCACAGCCAAGATGCCTGTTCTACTCATTGATCACAAGATGCCTGTTCTACTTATTGATCACGGGCAAGATGCCTGTTCTACTCATTGATCACAGGCCAGATGCCTGTTCTACTCATTGATCACAGGCAAGATGCCTGTTCTACTCATTGATCACAGCCAAGATGCCTGTTCTACTCATTGATCACAGCCAAGATGCCTGTTCTACTCATTGATCACAGGCAAGATGCCTGTTCTACTCATTGATCACAAGATGCCTGTTCTACTCATTGATCACAGGCAAGATGCCTGTTCTACTCATTGATCACAGGCAAGATGCCTGTTCTACTCATTGATCACAGGCAAGATGCCTGTTCTACTCATTGATCACAGCCAAGATGCCTGTTCTACTCATTGATCACAGCCAAGATGCCTGTTCTACTCATTGATCACAGCCAAGATGCCTGTTCTACTCATTGATCACAGGCAAGATGCCTGTTCTACTCATTGATCACAGTAAAAAAGTTGCGTAGGGTGCGTTAGGGGGGGCTCATTTTCCGCTTCGTAGCTAGGGTTATGTTGCTGCCCGTAACGCACCACTGTGTCAAACAGCAAAAATGAGATGCACCCCAAGATGCCTGTTCTACTCATTGATCACAGGCAAGATGCCTGTTCTACTAATTGATCACAGGCAAGATGCCTGTTCTACTCATTGATCACAGGCAAGATGCCTGTTCTACTCATTGATCACAGGCAAGATGCCTGTTCTACTCATTGATCACAGGCAAGATGCCTGTTCTACTCATTGATCACAGGCAAGATGCCTGTTCTACTCATTGATCACAGCCAAGATGCCTGTTCTACTAATTGATCACAGGCAAGATGCCTGTTCTACTCATTGATCACAGGCAAGATGCCTGTCTTGATGCAGGGCATCTCTATTGCCTGTTCTGTGTTCTGTGTTCTGTGTTCTGTGTTCTGTGTTCTCTGTTCTGTGTTCCCTAAAAACCTCACCCAATTTAAAATTGCTGTAGTTACATTACTGATACATTGAACCTTTATTTTGTCAAGTAAACTTTATACAAAATAGCTGAAAGTACCCGGCAAAAATAAAGTTGTTTGGAAGCCGATGCTTTACTGTTTGCCAGCCGCTACAATTAACGAGGAACAAAAACATCTACTCAATAAACTGTGCAAACTCCTGTTCTCTTAGATCGGCAAGTCTATGATCCACAAGCCCTCCTGGATCATTTAAGCCAGCTCACTCAGGAAGA
>NZ_JAAHGN010000644.1:0-4312 GCF_010672485.1 Moorena sp. SIO2C4
TACAAGAATCAATTTGCTGGTAGAAGTCCCCCAAAATTGGGGGACCAACGGGGGCTTGGATGTAGCAAATGAGACTTTTCAGACAACCTCTAAACGAACTAACATGATCAAATACTTGATTAAAAGCCCTGTTGCTTGAGCTAAATAGAGATATTATTCGTAGCGTTGTTGTCGTTCTAAAATTTGTAGTCTAATTAAAGCTAAATCCTCAGCGTAATCTGGGGGAAATCCTTCCCATAAACTGGTCGAAGTAATATTTCCTTGAAGTATCTGTTGTAATGGTGGATAGTCCCAACCTTGCTGTAAAGCAGCCCTCGCCATGTCAAAATAGCTACCCCACTCGTTTTGCCAAAAGTCAAAATTTACTTCTAAGTCTACTTTTTCTGATTTAGCTATATCTGTACTGAGAATTGTTTCGCACCAAACAGTATTTAATTCACAAGCAATATCATCATTGTCGATACCATACTCATCTACCAAATCCCAGTTTTCGATGCAAGACTCGGTAATAGCAGTTAGCATTGCGATCGCATTTATATGACCAGTGTTGACACGGGTTGGATTACAGACGAGAAGCCTCATCCTGTGCGTGAATACCTCCGTCAGCAAGGATTTCGTCCACCACTTGATGTGATTGATGGCGCTGCACGGGTTTATGATCCCATTGTGCGCGGGTTAGCAGGAGAGCGCCTCTATGGGGTGTTCCTGAAAGACTATAAACCATGTGATTGGTAAGGTTATATAGCGCTACGCGCAAGTCAGAAGTTAGAATTTAGAATTTAGAATTTAGAATTTAGAATTTAGAATTTAGAATTGGGAATCGGGAATCGGGAATCGGGAAAACTGATCTGACTCCCGATACCCCCATCTCCCCATCTCCCCACACTCCCTACTCCCTACTCCCTTCGCTATAGTAACTCCTCAAGGGTTGATTAGCTTAAGCAAAATAGTCTCCCATTTTTCTAATGATGCTTTATCGCTAGTCTGAATTTTATGAATTACCCACTGCTCCATAATTGATGACCTAAATAAGTAGACTGGTTTCTCTAAGTCTTGATTCCTCATAATCAAACCTTGTTGTTCGAGAGAATATAAATCTAATTCTTGTTGGCTAAAAACTAAGTCAATATCACTTAAGTCAACAGTAATCTTTTGCTCCAGACTACCTTTCAACTTCGACCAAGCCATCAGTATCAACAGACCTTGCTCGACATCCCTGCACCGTTGCCAAATATCTTGAAAAATATGTCTAGTTTGACTTTCAAACTCCTTGGCAAAGGTTTCAGTATCAGGTAACTTCCCAGTTCTTAATTCTCTAAATAGCAAAGAACCAGCAATTTGTAGCAGCGCGGGATGTCCACCAGCCATGTTTTGAATAACATCCCGTAATGCTGGTGTGATTGGAATACCTTGTAGCAGAGTATCCACTTCAGTCTCCGTTAATGGCCTAAGTACCACAAACAGATAGTGATTGTACCACGGGGATTGATCTGGGGTTAGACTCGGTCCAAGTTCATTGAAACGTTTGAGTGAGGTGACAATCATTGATAGATATTCCCTCTCCCGAGATTGATAGGCAATACTGCGACACTCACTTAGAAAGACTTCTATGTCAGCTTGAGTATAGTGCGGGTTTTCTCGCAAAGCCGCATCATAGTCATCCACTAGCAACACCAAGAACTTGTTTCGTTTCCCAAGCTGCCCCAATACTTGGCGCATCCCCCTGGCAGTTGCTTTTCCCTGGTCGAGCAATGTTTCAATGTCACTCTTAAGGTCTGGCTCACTATCTAATTTATCCATCAGCTCAATTAGGACTTCTTGCCAAAACCCGGAAGCTGTAAACGGTTGGATACTTTCGCAACTGAATAGCACCATCACCGCCTGTGATGGCTCTTCTCCATACTCTTGCCAAACGTCCGGGGAAGCCAGGAGTTCCAGGAAAGAGGTCTTTCCCATCCCTGGGCCACCCCAAATCGCTAAGTTACTGCGGTTATATATTTGATCAAAGGCAGTCTCAATGAGAGATTTTCGTCCCACAAAACGGTCTGGGGGAACTGGTGCGCCTACAACGAAAGGATTGTTTAATTTGTTAAAGAGCTTATAAACCTCTTGATTATCTGGCTCTATGGTTAGCACTTGCTTCAATTGCTGCGTTGTGAGGATAACTTCCCCTACTTCCATCAGGTGTTGTGCATAACCTAAATGCGATCGCACTAATCCATCCTGATTCCGGACTCGATCAACTAGGTATGCTCGCTGATAGCATTGCACTGCTTTATCAAATACGTCACCTTCCAAATATATCCTTGCGATCTCGAATAAAGCACTAAAGTGATTGGGATTGGCTTTCAAAACCTGTTCATAGGGTTTCACCCCCTGAGCATTTCGTTCAATTGCTTGTTGATAACTAGCCTTAGCCTCTGGATCGAGGTCTTCCAATTCCAATATCTCTCGCCGCAATGGGTAACGTTGGACTAACCAGCGGCGGACTAATTCTATTTCTACTTTGTAATATTTTCCGTTGTAGGATGAAACTTGATCAGTTATTTCTACGACCCCTAAGAAACCTAATTTAAGCAGTTTTTCCCTAGCTTGAGTCAAAGACTCGGTGATGGTAACGCCATATTCTTCCAGTAAACTCAACGGGTCTTGCACAACCTGATTAGGATTTCTTTCAGCTTTTTTTTGAGCCTCTGCTACTGCGGAAAATATCACTCGTTCCAGAATCGGTAATCCATCCCGAAACCAGGTTAATCCTCCTTCACCAATTTCAATGGCATCATCAACAATTCTAGTCACATCATCACGAGTTACCTGCCACTTTTGTTCAGTTCTAGCTTGAGCAAACAGTGCATGACATAGGACCTGAGTGAAATAGGGATGACCTGATGTTAATGCTAAGATAGCATCGATTGCCTCCGACTCGTAGGTCAAAGACCCCTTAGCTGGTTCAGTAATTAACTCTGTGGCACTTCGTTCACTGAGCAAGCCAACTTTTTGGCTAGGAGCACCTTTAAATAATCCCAGCAACTTGGGCATATCATCCAGTTGCCGTCCTATAAACGGAATAATAAATAATCGCTGATCTTGTTCGATTAGAAATTTTAAATAATGGAAAAACGTTTCAGATGAAGACTCCTTTGATGAAGCAAGCTCTGAGGTATAATAGTTACTACTCAACACATCAAATTCATCTAGCAACAACACCAGCTTTTTATACCCTAATTCTTTATAGACTTTTGGTAAAAAGCTATCTGCAAAAAGATTCGGATTGGTTTCTAATTCCGTAATGCTTGGTAGATTAATAGGGTCAGATTCTAGCTGAATTTGTTTAATAATAGCTTGTCCTAAACTGTATAGAACACGGCTAAGGGATAACTGACTTTTGTCCTGTAGATCAAACTGAACAAACACAAATTCATCTTGCCCAACAAAATTGGGAATTTGTTTAAGTACAGTGGATTTACCAATACGTCGTTGACCATGGAACAAAATTACCTGTACGCCCTGCTGGAGGTTGTCCTCAATGAATTCAAACTTGTTGCGTCTACCGAAAAATAATTCTGGTTCAGAAATGGGACGACCAACAATGTAAGGATTTCTTCTAATATAAGGATTTTTCCGAACAGTTGCACTAGTCATGTTGGCTTTCTTCCCAGTTACGTTGTAAGGATTCAGCTATCAGCATTCAGCTATCAGCATTCAGTTATCAGCTATCAGCTATCAGCTATCAGCTATCAGCCAAGACCTGTGGCCACCCTACTTGAGGTGCGAACAGCTTTTGAATAAAATAAGCTGACGGCTGACTACTGTTCGCGTAGCGTGCGCGTAGCGCATATACTTAGATGGGCTTTTCCCCAGACTTTAAATGGGTGCATCTCCTAGAAGCTATTTTAACCGGTGGTGCGTTACGGGGGGGCTGTTCCAACGCTAGCTACGAGGAGGCAAATTAGGGCGAGCCCCCCTAACGCACCCTACTCAAAATTTACTACGCAAACGAGGTTTATTTTAAGCTGACAGCTGACAGCTGACAGCTGACGGCTGACTACTTACACTCACCCAATTAAGAACTGCTATATAGTATCACCACAAGCTCAGGAGAGCAACCTTAGTTTATCCGCTAATTGCGCCTTTTGGAAGAGCAGCTGTAACTTTTCCAATCCATTCTAGGATAGATGGCACCTGGTGCAACATTTAACCTCTCTAAACCTACCCATCAGCAGGAATGATCTGTATAGCACCAGGTGAAAACCTGGTGGTTGTTGCCGACAAAGCGCGGATCATTATGTTCCGCGCGCCATTCCAATCCCGT
>NZ_JAAHGN010000645.1:0-4311 GCF_010672485.1 Moorena sp. SIO2C4
TGTTGTCGGGGTGATAATGATCGTTTCCTCTCTTTTGGATTACATCATTTTGGCAATTCCCTCACAGGGAGCTAGCCTGTTAAAGCCAGAGTGGCAGTTGAACTTTGCTACCCAAGTTGTTGACCGAGGCATTATCCCTATGGTCGGCATTGGGTTTTTATTTGCTGGATATTGGATTGCTCAAAGTGCTGCTACCGCTACCACACAGCCAAAATCTTCGGTTCAAGATCTCCGATTTTGGGTGCTGTGTCTCTCTAGTTTTCTAGGGTTGGTCTTTTTGCTAATGGTACCCCTACATCTCAATAACCTTCGTTTGCAAAGTTCCCAGGCTCTAGAACAAATTAACCAAAGAGCCAAGACCGCCGAAGTTCAACTGGAAAACCGCACTCAGCAAGTCACTGAACTTCTCAAAAGTCCTCAAGGTATAGCCCAGGTAGAAAAGAGACTCGCCGATTTAGATGCAGCCATTAAAAGTGGTAGGATTCCAGCACAACAGCTTGAGCAAGCCAAAGCTCAGGCTAACAGAGTTAGACAACAATTGCAGGCAATAAAGGAAAACCCTGACGTACTCAATCAAGAAGCAGAGCAGAATATTAACCAAATCCGTAGTCAGAAACTTCAACTAGAGAAACGAGCCACCACTGAAGCTTTCAAACTGGGCATTAAAACTGGTCTGAGTAGCTTACTCCTAGCAATTGGCTATATTGCCATTGGCTGGACCGGATTGCGCGGGTTGGGAAGTACACCAGTAACCCGTCGTGGACAAGCTTAGTAGGGTAGAGACTTTTAACCCTGACCAGATTTTTGATGATGATCCCCAAGACATGTTCTCGATCTATATCCTGACCTACAACGAAGAACTAGATATTGCTGCTTGTATCGAGTCAGCCCTACTATCGGACGATGTGATGATCGTAGATTCAATCAGTAGCGATCGCACTGTAGAAATTGCTAGTCAGTATCCGGTGCGAGTTGTGCAGCACGCCTTTGAAAGTCACGGACGTCAGCGCACCTGGATGCTCAAGGAAGTCCCCACCAAGTACGAATGGGTCTATATCCTTGAAGCTGATGAACGCATGACCCCTGAGTTATTTGCCGAATGCCAGGGAGCAATACAAGGACAGGAGCATGTGGCTTATTACGTTGCTGAGCGGGTCATGTTCATGAATCGGTGGATTCGCTACTCTACTCAGTATCCCCGTTACCAACTACGGCTGTTTCGTAAGGACAATGTTTGGTTTGATGATTATGGTCATACGGAACGGGAAGTATGTGATGGACCGACTGGTTTCATCAAAGAAACATATCCTCACTACACCAACAGTAAGGGATTTACCCGCTGGATTGATAAACACAATCGCTACTCTAGCGACGAAGCCCTCGAAACCTTGCGCCAGTTGGACCAAGGAACTGTTCAGTGGGCAGACCTATTTTTTGGGCGTTCGGAAGTAGAAAGACGCCGTGCCCTCAAAAACTTGTCCTTACGCTTGCCCTGGCGACCTGTATTGCGTTTTATATACATGTATTTCCTACTGGGAGGCTTCCTGGATGGTCAAGCCGGGTTTACCTGGTGTACCTTACAAGCATTTTATGAGTATCTGATATTGGTCAAACTTTGGGAACTCAAGCATCCCATGCACCCTCCCAGTAGCCGTGTCATGTCCTCAACTTCCCAAGGCTCAAAAGACTCTGATGCTACCCAGGTCACTTCATCCTCATCCTAGTAGTCTTGATGTCAGATTAGGGTAGAATCAAAGAGATTACTATACCATTGGCTAACTAACTGAATTGGCTAACTAACTGATAAATCAAACATTTCATAGTAAAACTGGGTAGCAGCAATCCCCGCGTCTAATCACCGGTGAGTGTCAATTCCGATTCTCTATCTTTGTTAATCTATCTCTGGTAATATGTAAAGAATAATACCGATTGATCTGGTCAAAGGGAAAAAGCTGGTCTGATGTTAGTTCATGCCAGTAATAACCCTATAGCTAGTGCTGGGTAAAATCTAGTCATGGGTATAACGCCCTAATGGCATCATATTGTCACCCATTAACTAGCGCCAGACTTTGGAAGTGGTATTCTAGATTGATCCGAACGGGCTACCGTTTTGTGGCAGTATCTAGAAACCAGATTTGGAGTAGCTAAAGCCAACTCCAAACTCTAGAACGGGAAGGTAAAACAGGTGTAATTCCACCGTTAAAACTTACCCAACTATCGAGATAAGCTAATAGGCGCAGCGTAGATTTTTCCGATGATATAGCTTCCCATGGGTGAAAGCAACCCAACTTTCCTCCCACTCCACCTACTGCAAAATCAGTGTCTATTGGTGTAGAATAACTGAGTTCGTTCCCGTAGCGTGCGCCTATGCCCAATCTAACCAACTATCAGACCATTGAGGAGTCTAAAGTCAGGAGCTTCGATTCAGACTAATTGATTGTCAAGGAACTTTTCCGATAAATTGGCGAAAGAATCCAATAATATTCTGTATAGTGCCACTAACATCGCTGAATTATTATGATGAAAACTGAATTCTTTATCCTGTATCCTCCTCATAAGGGAGTAAATTGATTAGATTGCCCATTGCCCATGGGCGCACGCTACGGGAACGGCGCACGCTACGGAAACTGAGGTATACTAGTGTATAACGGCTATAGCCACCTTGGCATTTTTTCACCCACTCCAAAAAAAAGTGGCTAGAACAAGTTGGGAGAGTAGTTGTGATTTAGGTGGCTAGTAAAAAATTTTATTCAGTTATTAAAAGGAGAATCTGTGCTCTGTGTTCGAGGGCTTGAAGCAGGATCTAAAAAATGACCTAATTGCGGGGATTCTAGTGGTAATTCCCCTGGCTACCACAATCTGGCTGACGATTACAATCGCCAACTGGGTGATAAATTTTTTAACTAGAATTCCCAAACAAATTAACCCTTTTGATAATCTCAACCCTATCTTAGTAAATCTGCTAAATTTAGCAGTGGGACTGACAGTCCCACTACTATTTATTATGCTGATTGGCTTGATGGCACGCAACATTGTTGGACGGTGGTTGCTAGATTTGGGTGAGAAAATATTGCAAGCGATTCCCTTAGCTGGCTCAGTATACAAAACCCTTAAACAGATTTTGGAAACCCTTTTACAGGATTCTAAAACTAAGTTTAGTCGGGTGATTTTGGTAGAGTATCCTCGCCAAGGAGTCTGGGCGATAGCGTTCGTCACCGGTGTTGTGAGTGCACAACTCCAATCCCACATGAATCGTCCGATGTTGAGCGTTTTCATACCTACTACTCCTAATCCCACCAGTGGCTGGTATGCTATGGTTCCTGAAGAGGAAGTCATTAATCTTTCGATGTCCATCGAAGATGCCTTTAAAGTATTGCTCTCAGGTGGAATTGTTAGCCCAGATAGCCCTGCAATCCCAATTAACCTACAGCAGCCTCCTGAAAAGCAACCATTGGAAGAACCTTTGCCTGAGATGATACAGCAGGTTTTGCCAACAGAAGAAACCTAATCTTTTTGGGTAAAAGGACAAAATTAACTAAGGACAAACAATGCAACCTCGCAGAATGGCCCGTGAACTGGCTCTTTTGAGCATCTCTCAGATGCCCAACTCACCAGAGCGGTTGGATACACAACAACTGAATAATCTGGTGCTGGCGGCTGTTCGTACCCTGACTGGAGAAATTCAAGAGGCTTTAGAAACGGCGGCGGCTGAACTGAAACGGGGTAGCGATCGCATTCTCGAAAGTGAAACTCGCGCTACTGATGTACGTAGTGCTAGAGCAATGGTAACGGATGCAATTGAGTTAACCGAGAAAGCGATCAATCACTTGGGAAGTGCGGTAGAGATTCCCGAAATTGTCCAGTTGTCTAATACGGCTGAAGTCCGTAGCTATACCCTAGAAATTATCAAAGCTGTCAGTCGTAGACAGCTTGAGATTGATCAGATGTTGAACCAATCCCTGAAAGATTGGCAACTGAAGCGCTTACCTCGTATTGACCGGGATATTCTGCGGATGGCTGTGGCGGAAATTGCGTTTTTAGGTATCCCAGACCGAGTCGCAATTAATGAAGCAGTGGAACTGGCTAAACGCTACAGTGATGAAGAGGGACACCGTTTTATTAATGGTGTCTTGCGTCGTGCCAATGACTTGATTAAAACTCAAGCTCTACCACAATAGCGGAGGGAGTAGGGAGTAGGGAGTAGGGAGTAGGGAGTAGAGAGGAGGAGTATCGGGAATAGACTAAAATTAGCCTAATAGGCCAGGCTAGATCACAAAATTAAGAATATTAAGTCAAATATCGATAAAATTA
>NZ_JAAHGN010000646.1:0-4308 GCF_010672485.1 Moorena sp. SIO2C4
TTTGTAAGCGATGCAGAGGTGCGACCCGTGGCGAATTTAATTCGCCAACGGAAAGCGCACCTAAGCGGTCTTGGGGGTTTCCCCCACTCGCTATTGCATCAAGAAGCGCAAGAGTTTGACTTCTGACATTTGACTTCTGACAAATGACTTCTGCTATAGCACTACGCATTAAGGTGTTTGACATTGATACAAGCAGCAAAAGCTGTTTTAGTGAACTTTTAGGTGCGACCCGTGGCGAATTTAATAATTAGATGCGGAAAGCGCACCTTTGCATGCATGCCTCTTGCCAATGCCATTGCGCGTAGCGCTATAGAACCCACATTATTAGACTAAAAACCGCTATAGCTCACCCAATTGAGAACTGCTATAAATTACCAATAACTAATCTTCAACCCTAAAGTTAAGTCGATAATTAATCGGTTGAGAAGCTTGAGAAACTACCACAAACTCATAGAAGCCAGATGCTGGCAGCTCCCCGCTCCACTCCCGTTCGGTTGAGTCTTCTAATAGGGGGGTCGTCTTACGGCTAGGACCATAAACTGAAAACAACGCATTTACATCGGTAGCCAGTCTCACTTCCATGAATTGACCACTAGAAAGTTTAGCAGTAAACGCTTTCCCGTCTCCTGGCTCGAGGGTTCCATTGACTTGTTGAACTCCGCCAGCAGCAAACTCAATGCGCTGTAGGGATTTTCCTGATGTCAACGCTTTGATCGTATCCCCAACAATCCCTTGCCACACCTGACCAATAGACTTATCGATAAACTTCTCACCCCGCTGATCTGGAAACTTATGAAAGAATTTAGAATCTGCAATATCATAAGCTGCACGGCTAGAAAGGCGCACCTGATTCACTTGCTGCTTCCAGCGAGTCAGATCTGCTGTCCCATAGCTTCCCAACCCTCTCCGTGCCGTCCGACTCAAATTTAGTAACTCAATCCGGGTCAATAGCTCAAACGCCAGCTTATCCCACTCTTCTCTTAACTTAGCATCCTCTGAACCAGTCCCTAGCTGTCGTTTTTGTTGATTGGGGTACTTGTTCCAAAACGCCTCATTGACTAACTGAACGTAGAACTTTTCGTTAATCTCCAAATTGGCACGACGCTGATCGAGCAATTCCTTGCGCTTTGCCTCGTTTGTGGGAAACCACGAGGGTGGCTTTATGTCCGGTTGATCGATGGGTGATTCCTTTGGTGAGGGTTACGGCTTAGATCTTTTGCCGAATGTGAACCACCAATTGGTTGCCCAGAAGGTAAAGCCAAATACAGCAGCAGCTAAAACAGATACCAAAACCACCTTGCCAAGCCAATCTAAAACGTTATTATTGCTAGCGCCGGTTAATGGTGTTCCGCTAGCTGGCCTTGCTGGCTGGTTAACCGCTACTGGCTTGGAACCAGGGGCAACTGCTAAGGTCGGTTTAGTCTGAGGGGGTGATGGAGCTGATTGCGGGTCACTGGCAAATTGAAGGTGAGTGGTGAGGTCTCGCAGCACTTCTTTGGCATTTTGGTACCGTTCCCCTGGTCTCGGTTGAAGCATTTTATCCAGGATACGACCTAGGGTGGAGCTAAGGCTAATCTCTCTGCGCCAGTTCCACGTCAGGGTATTGGGGTCAATGATCTGCTGGGGTTCCTGACCAGTCACTAATACTAATATAGTTGCCCCTAGAGCATAGAGGTCACTGTGGGGAAAAACACTTCCTCCTTGCATCTGCTCTGGGGGAGCATAGCCAACTTTACCCAACCGAGTTATGATTGGCTTATTTTGACCAGCCACCTTTGACCCTAGGAACTTCGATGCCACATTTGCTGCTACCTCCTTGACACCGCCAAAGTCAATCAGCACTGGTAAACCATCGGTACTGCGCAAAATCAGATTATCGGGAGAGATATCCCGATGAATCACTCTCATAAAATGGATATATTCCAACACTGGCAGGATTTGGATCAGCAGTTGAGTCACTTCTGCT
Organism: Moorena sp. SIO2C4; assembly: GCF_010672485.1. NCBI lineage: Bacteria > Bacillati > Cyanobacteriota > Cyanophyceae > Coleofasciculales > Coleofasciculaceae > Moorena > Moorena sp. SIO2C4. Next base: position 1,967 of record NZ_JAAHGN010000646.1, read on the forward strand.
TCACTAAACCGGAGTCCCTGAGGTCGGCGAGCCTCCAGTAGAGCGCGGTAGGTTTGCCCCTCCACATAGTCCTGAACCAACAATAGGGTGCCTTTGTCCTGTTGTTGTACCTGAAACAACTCACGAAATTGAGGAATTTGAGGGTGTTGCAGTCGATAAAGAACTCCCGCTTCCCGCTCAAATAGTTCTTCTGCTTTTTGTAAGGCGTGGTTACCTTGAACTTGGGGGGCAAATTCTTTTAGCACACAAGGTTCATTAAAGCGGTTAAGGTCTTGAGCTAAATAGGTGCGTCCAAAGCCTCCGTGTCCCAACTCCCGGACGATGCGGTAGCGACCACCCAGAATCTTCCCAGTGTCAAAGGTTTTGGCTAAGGATGGCAGCATCTCGCCACAAACCCGGCAAAACTTATTGTCATTGGGATTCTCATGTCCTTTACTACAATAGAGGGGCGTCATGGGATTTTGGATGTTGGATGTTGGATGTTAGATTTTTTCCCAGGGCTTGGTCCGGGAGACTTGACACAGTGTGTGCTGATTGCTCGACCTGTTGACTCAGTAGTTGACTAAGCATAGGTATATCAGCTACTGTGCTATATATATAAAGATATATAGCATTTCTAAAATAGGCGAGATATATTTTGGATTTTAATTTTGGATTTTAGTTAATAGGCAACAGGCAACAGGCAACAGGCAACAGGCAACAGGCAACAGGCAACAGGCAACAGGCAACAGGCAACAGGGAAAAAATCTTGTGTACCTCATTGCTATGAGAACCGCTATATATCACTATATATATAACTAATTATTCCTGTTGAAGCGTTCCGCAACCTAATTGCTGAAATATGTCATCGACGTATAACCCGGTTTTCGCTGAGGTATAATAACTGGCTATGACTTGGTCTTGCTGGGCAGTTTTTTTCTGTAACATCTGTTTCAATTCCTCCAGTTTTTCTTGATCCACTAAGTCTGATTTATTTAAGGCAGTAATAATCACCCCTTTGGGATTGATGGATAAAAACAGATCGATATGATGAACAATGTGCTCAATGGTTTCCATGCGAGTTACATCAGCAACAATAATTGCACCCTGAGCTCCTTTTAAATAAGTTGGTGAAATTCCCTTAAATTTAGTATGACCTTCTAAATCCCAAATCATCAATTTTATATCCAGCAGTTCTGATCGGGTTTCATCCTTAAATTTTATGATTTTGCGGGAAATTTTCACTCCGACTGTTGAAAGATATTGGTCACTAAACACACCCTCCACAAATCGGCGGATTAGGCTAGTTTTGCCTACACCAAAGTCTCCAACTAGGCAAATTTTTCGATCAATAGTGGACATTGTTACTGGTTGCTGACAACTGGTTTGAACTCTCGGGGATTGTAAACAGTTGTTAAGAGATGGGCGTGGCTCCAAATCTGAACAGGTTTACGGTATGATTTCTTCAGCGGACTTGAACACCTATTGATAACCGACCGTATGTTCCCAGACAGCACTATGGTTTTAGTGTTAGTGATCTATTGCAGTCGTTGAATCACCTCCTGATTCCAGATTGAATAGACAAGGGACTAAAGTCCATAACTTGTTGTGATCTCCTAGCTAAACCAAAGGGGCTTTCAACTGGGTTTGTTGGTAAACGGATCAAATACGACACATCGATTTAACCACAGCGGTTGACTAGCATCAACATCTGGGGGGCGTTTGCCAACCCCACGCACTTGCAGCCGTTTGGGATCAATGCCTTGCTGAACAAGCACATCTTTTACCATTTGGGCTCGTTGTTGTGCCAATCCCTGATTTTCGGTAAGTTGACCCCTAGGATCGGCGTAGCCGATTATCCTCAGGTGCTTTTGAGGATACCGCTCCATAAATTCCTTAATTGATCGGATTTTAGTGCCTATATCCTCTGGTTTCAACTGGGCTGAACCAAGATCAAAGTAGATCCGGCTGGTAACGTCTAATCCGTGGAGTTGTAAATTGTTCTCGACCGACTTGACACCGGGAATGCTCTCAAAGGCTTGGATAATCTTAGGGAAATCTTTAGCATAGAGTATCGCTCCTTTTACGGTCACCCTGCCTTCTGTATAAGATGCTACAATTACCACTCCATCCATTTGATTCAAGGTGTTTCTCACCCGTTGGACTTGAGCTTGGGTTAACTCATCAGTATAGGGGAGTTCGATCACCTCAATTTGATTATCCAACGCTAAGTTAGGGGCCGCAGCTTTGGCAATTTGCTCGACGTTTGAGCGCAGAGCCTGATTCGGTAGCTGTCCAGCTAGCTTTAGTCTCTGGCGATTGGCTTTAACTGTTAAACCATAATCAGACACTTCTGGGGAATA
>NZ_JAAHGN010000647.1:0-4306 GCF_010672485.1 Moorena sp. SIO2C4
GACTAATGTCGATGTCCTAACTGCCCTGGCGACTGCTATAACTTGAACTAACACCTTGATGGCGTGGTTCTTACAGTTGTTGCTCTTACCCGAATCTCTGCTGGATGAATCCGAATCAGCAGTTGTAAGTCAGAACGTTTAGCAAAATACTCAATCGTCTGGAGTACCCACGTTAGCATATTCGGAAAAGCATTAGCGCGATAGTGCAACTGGGCATCCCACATCACATTGGTGAGCATCCCAATCACCGGCTGGTTCAGGTCAAGCCCCATCTCCTCAGCATTTCGGCTAAATTCTTCATCAGGTTTTTCATGAAACCAAATCCAATCCCGAGTGCCTTGCCATCGACTTTTCAAATACTGTAGGATGTCATCTGTCATTGCCTGATTCCAAGGCATGGTTTCCCAGGCATGGAGAGGCTCACTGAGCATAGTGTGATGATAAGTGTCTCCATGGCTAAAAATAAAGCAACGCTTGCGGTAGGCAATCGTCCAGTTAACCACCCGCACTTGGCGTGAGCGACACACCTCACCAATGATGCCATGAGGTAAGTAGATGCCATGATTGAAGCAAGCAGCCTTAAAATTATAGTTACACAGTAGCTTACTGATAGCATACGCAGTCAGCAAAGCCCCTTCAAAATACCGACGCACCACGATTTCACTGTTGGGTTCGTTATCTAGATTCCCGCTGGTAAAATAGCGCAGCGCCCCAGCATAGGCGTGTTCACCAATATTCCAGTTGCCCAGGCAATAGTTTTCAATCTCTGATAGCCTTACGTGTGCTGCGATCTGTTTTGCCTCTAGCCTGTCGAGCCCAGTGAGCAGTTCACTGAATACATGGTTCGTCAAATGCAACGGTTGATACAGATAACGACCGGTTGCAAAACACTTTTGGCACTTGATCGTTTCTAGATCATAGTTTTCAATCCTTTCTTGAGGTGTATCTAGTTTTTGAAGATTGAGGCAGGCAGGCAGAGAATGGTCACACAGGAGAGTATGAACCTGTGCTCCTCTGAGGGTAAGGGCTACTGCTAGTAGGCTTTCTGGTAGTGACAGTGGCGCTGACCCCCCTACGGTAGTTGCTATTAGGACCATTGGTCCCTGGTGAGACCGTTGCTTGGCTTCTCTCCAGAGGGAGGGGTTAGTTTCGATAATAGCTCGCCAATCTAACAAGTTACTTTGCCCTAGTTGCCAAGAAAGCAAGGGACTTGGCTCTAGTTCGTCAGCACTAGTCAGAGACATATAATCAAGTCAGATACTTACTTCTCAAGGGATTATAACAAGTTCCTACTCGACAAATTTCCCTAAACTATGATAAGAATATACACACCGAAACAGAACGGTTGCGCGATGAAGCGTTCGCAAAGCGTGGCCTACGGCCTCAGCTTCCGCGCTTATGCGATTAGCCCAAAGGTCTACGCTACGCGAACGCGCCGTAACCAAAAGTGCGGGGTGGGAACACGACAGGGCGAATTTCTTCGCAGTATATGTTATGGTTCTAAAAATGCGCATCTAAGAACCAGTGGGGAGGCTAACTTGAATCCCTATATATTCGGTTCTATATATTCATATTCGGTTCTATATCTTCGGTGTATAAATTATGACCTTATCCCTCAAGGCTAACACCGCACGGTGGCAACTTCAGCGCTATTGGGAGTTGCTGTATATATTAACAGAGCGAAATCTGAAGGGACGTTATCGAGGATCGCTTCTGGGAGTATATTGGTCTTTGTTAAATCCTTTGATTATGACAGGACTATATACAGCAATTTTTGGTGCTACCTTTGCCTCTTATTATGACAACTCAACCATTAACTATATTCTGGCGGCTTTTACTGGGTTGCTTGTCACTAACTTTTTCTCCGCTTCAACCAACCAAGCATTAGTCAGCGTAGTTGGCAATGGTGCCCTGTTGAATAAAGTTCGTTTACCAATCAGTGTCTTCCCAGTTTCAACCATTGCTGCTAACGTGTTTCAGTTAGCTGTTGGCAGCTTTCCTCTCCTAGCTATTGTCACGTTGCTTACTTCAAAAAGTGTAGTCAATTTGCTAGCGTTGAGTCTTCCGTTAATCGCATTAATTTTGGTTAGTATCGGCCTCGGTTTTTTCGTCAGTGTTCTCTATGTTTTCTTTAGGGATTTACCTTATTTCTACGAACTAGTATGCTTTGTGATCTGGATTAGCTCTCCAGTCTTTTATCCAGCAGCAATTGTCCCAGAGGCGGTTCAACCCTTTTTGTTTTTAAATCCCTTATTGCCGATTATTGAAAGCATTCGACAGATTTCTTTGTCAGGAGGTTTGCCAGATGTAGGGTTAATTGGACACTCATGCCTAAGTGCCATAGTAATTGTATCCTTAGGCTGGACTTGCTTTCGAGTTTGGCAGCCTCACTTCATGGATTTGTTATAGATGACAGAAGAAGTTATTAGACTCGATCGGGTTTCATTGTGGCGAAGAACCCAAGAAGAGTTTTCCTATGACCTCAAGAAAACCATACTATCGTTTTTGGAGGGAAAATACCGCAAACCTTCCAGGAATTTAGTCCTTGATGACATTCATCTAGCAGTAGAAGCTGGGGAAAAAATCGGCATCATTGGACCGAATGGTTCAGGAAAATCAACGCTACTTAAAGTTATCTGTGGCATATTAAAGCCGACAGGGGGTCAGGTATGGATCAGAGGTGAAATCGCTCCTCTGATTGAGCTAGGAGCTGGATTCGATCCGGAACTTTCGGTAGTGGATAATATCAAACTCTATGGCGTGATGCTAGGTTTCTCTAAACAAGAGATGAAACTCAGAACCCCATCGATTTTGGAGTTTGCTGAGCTAGAAGACTACAAGTTAATGCCAGTGAAAGGATTATCCTCAGGGATGTCAGCGCGGCTAGGCTTTGCCATTGCCACTGATGTACAGCCAGATATCTTAATTTTAGATGAAGTGTTATCCGTAGGGGATCAAAGTTTTAGAATTAAGTGCCAGCGACGCATGGAAAGATTTTGGGAGGCTCATGCCACTGTTTTAGTGGTCTCCCATGATTTATCCTTTGTGCGCCATTACTGCAAGCGGGTAATTTGGTTAGACAAAGGCAGGATAAAGTTAGCGGGAGAGAGCAATGAGGTAGTCGATTCCTACTTAAATAGTGTTAAGGAAGTGGTTTAACCTTAAAAAAAGTTAAAAGTTTTAAACAAAAGTTAAAAGCTTAAGGTAAATGAAAGATGGTAATCTCAGCAGTTGGAATATAGTTAAACCTATAGTTAAACCGTCAGCTATCAGCCGTCAGCTATCAGCCGTCAGCTAATAAATGGGAGGTAGTAAACCAGCATCGGGGGGCTGGTACGGTTGGTTAAAAATCCCTGCTCATTTCACTGATCCAATCCCGTGCATTTAAAGCGCCTGGTAGCACCATCTGTAGCCCATAAGCTGATACGCGACACGCTGATAGCTGACTGCTGAATGCTTAGGTTAAATCTGTTAAACAAGTCTTATCACCCTAATAGTGATAATTTTGAGGAGGAGCATGTGAGGATTTCAATTATCACTGTATGTAAAAATGCTGAGCGATTTATAGAACGAGCGATCAAGAGTGTCGTCTCTCAGACCTATGAGGATATAGAGTACATTATTATTGATGGCAACTCCCAAGACAAAACTAAGGAGATTGTTCATAAATATAGTGATCACATTAGCAGATTTATTAGCGAACCTGATGGCGGTATCTATGAAGCCATGAATAAGGGAGTTAGGTACTCCTCTGGTGAGTTTATTGCTTTTATTAACTCAGATGACTATTATCTTGATAAAAAGGTAATCCAAGATACCGTTAACTTCCTGTTGGCAAATCCCTCCTGTGATTTTGTGTATGGAGACCTAGAGGTTAGAGAGCAATCTGGGTCTTCCTTTTTAGTGAAGCCTCCCATGCCTGAAGATGTAGCTGATGAACTGATTTGTGGATGTTTGCCTCACCAAGCCAGCTTCTCCAGAGCTAACTTGTTTTTCTCTAAGATAGGGCTTTTCAATGAACGCTACAGAATATCATCGGATTATGAATGGTTTCTGAGGCTAATCCAGAATGAGACTGTGAAATTGTGTTACTATCCTCGCACAATCACATCCTATTATGCAGGAGGACTTTCTAGTCAGTTAAGACTATCCCTACCTGAATCCTATAGTATTCAGAACCAATGCCCAATGTATCAAGATTCCTACTGGTTGAACAGAAGAATCCTCAAATATCAGGAGTTCGTCATTAACCTGAGAGAATGGCTTCAAAATGCCGAAAACGGTAGAAATACACTAAATCTCAACA
>NZ_JAAHGN010000648.1:0-4304 GCF_010672485.1 Moorena sp. SIO2C4
GTCTACTATAGGCAGGTGGAAAGCATAGAAAAGGTTTTTGATCACAACAACCAATAAATTTAATATCTTTAAGATATTCCCTCTCTAGGTACCCATTTTGTGAAAGCGATAGTCGGGGGATACAGCTATGAAAAGAGCAAATTCAACCGTGCTACTCAAGCTCGACGTCAGCCTGGGTCATCCTTTAAGCCATTTGTTTACTATACTGCCTTTGCCACAGGTAAATATTCCCCCCGTTCCACTGTTTACGATACCCCCGTTCGTTATCGAGATGGTAGAGGCTATTACAGACCCAAAAACTATGGTGGTGGCTACTCTGGTGCCATGAGCATTCGCACCGCAATTGTTCAATCGAGCAATGTGCCAGCGGTGAAGATTGGCAGGAGAGTGGGACTTGATAAAGTCGTTGATGTGGTTAAGACCCTTGGGATTAAGAGTCCGATGCAACCGGTGCTATCCTTACCCCTAGGGTCAGTTGGGGTAACACCATTGGAAATGGCAGGAGCCTATGCTACTTTTGCCAATAATGGCTGGCACTCTGACACTACCTTAATTGTCCGAGTGACCGATAGTAAAGGCAATGTGCTGCTAGATAATACCCCTAAGCCTAAGCTGGTGCTAGATCAATGGGCGGTTGCTTCCCTTAACCATACCCTAACCGGTGTAATTAACGGAGGTACCGGAAAATCTGCCTACATAGGGCGTCAGGCGGCGGGTAAGACAGGAACAACCTCTTCAGAGCGAGATGTATGGTTTGTGGGATATGTACCCCAGATGGCTACCGCAGTTTGGATTGGTCGAGACAACAACCGACCCCTTGGGCGAGGGGTAACAGGTGGTGGCTATGCCGCACCGATCTGGCGGAGGTTTATGGCTTACGCTTTGCGGAACGAGCCAGTGAGATACTTCCCTCGACCCTCAAAATTTAAGCGTCCTCGATCTAGATAAATTCTAGATAAATTAGGGATATCAGCCGTCATTATTGGCGGCTCCTTACTAAGGCACTCTCAATCCTGAGCCTAAGACCCTAAGCTCTCAGCTGTCTTGGCAGATGTCCATGTATACCCACCCCCACCAAGGGCGTTCCTGACTACAATTGCTTCTCTAGGTCTGACTTCATCCGCTCCAATGTCATGTTCATCTGGTCAAACATCTGCTGAGGGGTGATCCCAAATTGACCTAACTGAGTATTGAGCTGCTCTATGGTCATCTGAGCCATGAAGTCATCGGATAACTCGAAGCGCTTCATAAAAATACGATAGCGCTCCATCATCTGTTCCATCTGATCGATGAAAATCTTTTTGCCTTCACGGTCAAACTTGCCATAGTCGTTGCCCAATTTAATCAGCTCTTGGTAATCTTCAAACAGCTGTTTTGCCTCTTTTTGGACAATTTCCGAATCAAAAAAACCCATTGCTCTTACCTGTCAACCGGTTTGGTTGTACTCAATCGCCGCTTCTAATCACATTTTAATGTAGCGTCAAACCTGGACAAAATTCGGTTTTCCGTATTAGTCCGTTGAAGATTAGTCAGTTGTTCGCCCAAGGCGTTCGTTGTAGGGTAGGTTGGAGCGTTGAAGGTTAGACCGTTGAAGGTTAGACCGTTGAAGGTTAGACCGTTGAAGGTTAGACCGTTGAAGGTTAGACCGTTGAACCTTCAACCTATTAACCTGTAACCTGTTAACCTTGGCCAAAAGGCCACGCTACGGGAACAACCTATAACCTGTAACCTCTAAGTTTCGACTCTGAGATAAGTAATTATTATAGGAACATAGGATTGAAAGTTTTTGGATCTCCACCAAGCTATTCAACGCGGGTCAAAGCAAGTATGTTGAGCAAGCCAAAAAGCCGTAAAGTCGCTTCCCTACTGGCATTGAGTGGGGTAGTGCTCCCCGTTTGTGGATTACACAAATTTTATCTCGGACAACCCTTCTGGGGAGTAATGTACTTACTCCTGTGTTGGACACCCATTCCTCGCATTGCTAGTGCTATAGAGGGGGTGTGGTATTTACTACAAAGTCAAGATCAGTTTGACCTCAATTTTAACCTCGGTATTGAGTCTACAGTATCTTCCTCAGAGAATCCATCGGCTGGGATTGACCCAGCCAAGGTAGGGGAAATTGCCGATGCCCTAAGACAGCTAGACAGCCTGCGTCAGGAGGGACTAGTGTCTGAGTATGAATTTGAACAAAAACGTCGTCAATTACTTGACCTAATTGCTTGAGTTTCATGGCAATTTTTGATTGGCTATCACCCAAGACTCGACAAAACCCAAATCAGCAATCAATTCAGCATAGGCTGAAGCGTGACCCCTACTATCGGCTACAATCCACAGAAGAAATTGCTGTAGCTGCCAAATTGGGGCTCACCATTGATGTGAATCAAGCTGGTGTGGATGATTGGCTGAGATTGCCAGGGATATCTATCCATCAGGCGCGGACGCTTTTTGAACTCACCAGCAGCGGTGTGCAATTTTGCTGCTTAGAAGATTTGGCCGCTGCCCTAGGTTGGTCAGTACAACGTCTGACACCCTTGCAACCAATTTTGAGATTTTGTTACTACGATGCTGAGAGTTTAGTAACGCCTGGGCTAGTCAACCCTAACACCGCATCTCTAGAACAGTTGACGAAAATTCCAGCAGTGGACTTGTTTTTAGCTAGAGCGATCATGCAAAATCGCTTTGATGGTGGCCCATACCGTAATCTGGCTGACCTTCAACGACGCCTTGAGCTTAATCCTCAGCTGACATCTGAGTTAATGTACTATTTAATCTTTTGAGATTAATAGTTTGAGCTTACTAGTTTTATAACCTATCCAGTTTACTACTTATCCTTCTTGGTTGATAGTCACTTAAAACTAGAAACTAGAAACTAGAAACTTGTCAGTGGCCAAGTCACAACTGAGAACTGAGAACTGAGAACTGACAGCTGATAGCTGATAGCTGAATGCTTACCACAAAACCTAAAAAAGGAACAGACTACGAGAAAGTGGTCTAGTTCCTACAGAGAACTGGTTGAATCAGCTATGCCGACGAAAAAATCCGGGAATCTTTAAAATTCCTAGGTCAGACCAATTCCTTAGACTTGCGCTTTAATGACGTCACACTTAATCCCAGCAAGCTTAGGCTGAACAAGCCCATTGTCATGGGTTCAGGAACAGGTTGAGAATTGGAAGGATGGTTAGGATCCAGAGTTAGATCAACATTAATATCAGCATTGCTAAGAGTAAAAGAACCCGTAGCACCTAGCCAGCCAGACATACCAAAGTTAGTGTTTTTGCCATTAGCTCCAACCCCAACCTGGAAGGCGTATTTACCATTTTCAGGTCTTTGGTAAAGATTCAGTTCCTTGCCATCGTAGAAACCTAGGCCACTTAAGGTCGCCCGAGTTTCATCCATGTTATAGTAGCGCCAATTACTAGTATCGACGGGGCCACCTTTTTCTACGTATTCAGACTTCGGTAGTTCCTTTTTAGGTCCTCCCCAAGGTTCTGGTGTGCTCTCGAACCAAATATCAACCTCCCATTGTTTAGTATCATCTTTTTCGGAAACGATGGTACCCAACAAATTAGCACTCCCATCATCGTATTCATTAAAGATACCTGAAGTGTCAAATACAAATCTCCCTGAGTCCAACTCAGGTAACCAGAAAGCATGTCCTGACCAATATGTGTCTGGGTTGCTATGAGCTTCATCGGCTAACCAGGACTTGACGATATCAGCTGCCTGGGCTTGTCCTACTGCTCCCAAAACTATAGACCCTAAAACTAATCCACTGCTTAAAAATTTAGTTATGTTCATGTTATAGACGCCCTAGTTATTTGAATTAATTAATTGACTGTAGTCTGTAACTAATTGGTTTACTAATTGTGTGACTAACTCGATCATAGCCTGAGCTGTCAGTAAAATCACGTTAAGTAAATTAACTGATATTTATAGTTTGCAAATCTGATGATTGCGATCGCGTTAGCGCTAACGTATAAAACGTATAACTTTTGTATTTTTTGTGTATAAATTAATACCAATAAAAAAATCCCCTCACTTTTGAACTGGCACCAAACTTGATTCCATGACCTGGAGCTAATCTACAGAAAAGAGCTGGTGAATTTTTTCGGTCCTATTCAGGACTATCAAAACAGCGCTGTTTCATTGTCCGACTAAAATGTGATTGGTAGGGATGTAGGGAGATAGGGAGATAGGGAGATAGGGATTTTTAACCTCAAAAAAAACCTCTCCCCAGCACCCCACCTTCCTTTCAATCCCATTGATCTGACAATTTATGCCAAAGAATTAAACAGCCCTGCCTC
>NZ_JAAHGN010000649.1:0-4301 GCF_010672485.1 Moorena sp. SIO2C4
TACTTAAAGCGATTGTCTTGGTGTAGAGCCAGGATTATCCCCTCAGTGATCCCTTGTGCCGTTGCTATGGGGTCATCATTAACCACCGGTAAGCTAATTCCAAGAGTTGTAATCTTTTGCTGTTTCGCAGTCCGGGCAATTGTGGCACTTCCACGGCGCAGTGTATCTAAGCTCAGGTCATCAGCTTTACCCAATCCTACCAGGATAATTTTACGGATTGGGCTACCGGATCCGACACGGGTGACAGCAGAACTACTAGTGCTACCCTTAAATTCTGTTTCCTCGATCAATTCTGTAATCGTACCAGTCAGTTTCTGATCCAACTCGGCTAAATCACCAGTCAGGTCTACAGCATCCTCAAATAACCCAATGGCTAAAGCATCACCAGTCCAGTCTAACCTTAGTGTATCGGTTCCGCGAATTTCCATATTTTTTTCTGTCTAGGTAATTACAATGAATAGTTTTTGAACCAATACCATAACAAATATTGACTGGTAATGGGGTGAGGGGGTGTGGCGGTTAGTTAGTGTAAAGATTGTTGAAATTTTATCTGACGATTAACGAAAAAAACATTCTATCTGTGTTATATTTAGAATTGATAATCATAAACTATCAATAAACTTGTTCCGGATCGAGACGTTTATGGCTCAAAATATCGAGTCAGTTAACACACAAAAAGTAAATCCTCGACAACGCTATACGAAACTAAACATTTTTGTCGAGGTCTTACTGGCTTGACGAGGTAAGCCAAACTAGAAAGAAGTGTTCTATTGACTTAAGCGATGCTTGATTGTAGAGCCACTTGAGGAATATTTCCCCTTAATTGCTGATTTCTGGTTTCCATCCTATGCCTCTGCTCGACCCCAACCGTTCTTATAGCTTCAGTGAAATAGCCAAACTCAAAACTCCGACGGATGAAATCTTGGCAGAATATGGCTATTCACTAGAACGTACCTTATTGGATTTGCGGCAATATCAGGGTGAGTTAGATCGATTGCAGGAGCGCCAATCACGCCTCGAAGAAATCTTACCTTACCTGGATCTGAGCAACGAACAATCCCGGCGGGAGATGTTAATTGCACCTGTGATGGCAGATTTAATTCACTACACAAGGGCGCAATTGCGAATTGAGTATTCAATCAAGGTCAGCAATCAGCTTCAAGGCGCGTTGGACTATTTGCTGAGGACAACGACTAATCTGTTAGTAGTTGAGGCAAAGCAAGAGGATCTTACCAATGGTTTCACTCAGATGGCAGTCGAACTGATCGCTCTCGATCAGTGGGAGAAATGCGCATCGGTTGAGCAACAGCCACAACTATTTGGAGCCGTTTCAACTGGAACAATCTGGCAGTTTGGTATTCTGCACCGTCAAGATAAATTAATCACCCAACAATTGACTCTCTACCGGGTACCAACGGATTTAGAACCCTTAACCAGAATTCTGATCGCAGCGCTCTCTAGCAGTAATTGAGTAAGAGAGTCACTGCTCTATTGTTGAGCAACTTGAGGAATATTTCCCCTTAAACCAGTCATCAACTTCAAAGCATAAATCTTGACTGGACGAATCCGGCGCAGCATCCATAACCCGAGACGGCGTATCGCCACTATTGGTAACCAGTTGTTGGAAAACATCCGATCTAGGGTATCGGTAAACCCTAAGATGACAAGATTCTCTTGCTTGCGCCAGTTTTCATAGCGCTTAAGAACCTCTATGGCTCCAATATCTTCCCCTGCTTGGTGTGCTTCAGTCAAGACTTGGGCAAGGGCAGCAGCATCGCGAATCCCAAGGTTTAGTCCTTGACCACCGACAGGATGGCAGCAATGGGCAGCATCACCAATTAGTGCTAATCTTGACTGAATATAGCGATCGCTCTGCATCAACTGCACTGGAAACAAATAGCGATCGCATTCCAACTCCAAGCGACCCAACAGACCACCAGTGTAGTATTCCAGCTTAGCGAGAAACTGATCTTCGTCTAGTTCTTTTAAAGCTTTGGCTTCAGCATGGGGTGCTGTCCACACCACCTGGCAGCGATTCTCTGATAAGGGCAGCACCCCCATCGGACCACTAGGCCAGAAGCGTTCAAAAGCCGTATTATTATGGGGCTTTTCAGTTTTAATCCGGGCAGTCACACAAGATTGCCAGTATTTCCAGCCACGAGTCGTAATCCTAGCCCTAGTCCGAATTTGCGATCGCGCTCCATCAGCCGCCACCAAGAGCCTTGTCCTGATTCGATGCTGAGTATCACCCTCCTTGACAGTAATCTCCACCCCAGACTCCTGATAGTCTACATCCACTACTTCTGCTGGACACAGCCAGTCAACATTGGGGCAATCTGTCAAAAATTCTTGCAACGACGTTAGCACCGGACGGTGTTCTCCCACATACCCTAGGGCGTTGGTACCTAAATCTGAAGGGGAAAAATTTACCACACCGGAATGGTTAGCATCGGAAAGCTTGATCTGCCGAAATGTGCTAATCTGCGGCAGGATTTTATCCCAAACCCCAATACCTGCAAAAATACGCCCTGAGAGGATAGACAAAGCATAGGCTTGTATCCTGGCAGCTGCCACTGACTTCGGTTTTGCTTCTATGAGTAATACGCTCAACCCAGAATGTTTCAACGCACAGGCCAGGGTAGAACCAGTAATGCCACCCCCGACAATGGCTAGGTCGTAATCAAAACTTTGATGGGTTGCTGAGGTAGTTTGAATCAGCAGTTCCAGCGCCATAACTATAGTAGTAAGTGTCTCGGTAAATAGTAATATATACTCTTTTTCATTGTGACGCTTTTAGATCAACCCATCAACTGATCCAATTTTGCTCAACCTGGAAACACACGACTTAACTCTAGGCACAAATCTCCAAGACCAGGAATGGTAACCGTTTCATTGGGCAACACCACCCGTTTGACCCGATAGCCGAAATTTCTTTGAGTATCTTGATAGGGCTGAGTATAGCACTCTAGTTGACCAGCCACCAGGTTAACAATCCAGTAATCCTGAACTTGGTTTTCTGAATATAAAGATAGCTTTACGGTCTGGTCATACTCCAGGGTTGAATCTGACACCTCAATAACCAGCAATATATCCTTTGGATAAGGGTGATTTGGCAAGTAGTCATCTGCCTGACCCCATGCGATCGCAACATCCGGTTCCGGTTCACTGTCGTTGGATAGGATGATTGGTTCCTGTCCCCTTACTACCCCACGGTCGCCTACTAGTCTGTCCAACTCTCGCCATAACTTAGTGTTGCAAACCGAGTGGGAGGTACCCTTCGCCACCATTTGTATTAACTCTCCCCGAATCAACTCCACCCGGTCATCTTCTGTTAGAAAACCATTATCAATCAAGCGATGATAGTCAGCTAGGCTAAAGCGCTTAGTTTTGATCAGGGTCATGATAACTTAACTTTAAAAACACAGCTTAATTGTATGAGGAGTTATTCTTTTCCAATTTATCAACCCATGCCTCTAGTGCCTTGATTTTTTCAGTCCAAGTTATGGTTTAACTCACCCCAATATCAATTAATTCAATATTCCCTATTTTATCATAAAATAGGCTTTAATTTTCAGCTTCTGGTAACCAATCCTGATCTAAGGCCAATCCAAGAGAATAGGGGCAAGCCTCTGGGAAAACCGAAACAGGCATTCCGGTTTGCTGGGCTGCCTTACGGCGAGCCCGCTGATAGCTTTGTTCCAGCTGCTGGGCTGGATAGCTCCTGAGACTGGGACTATCTTCAATAGCTAGCTCAATCTGAGTCCGAGCGTCAGTAATCGAATCCAGCCAGCTATCCGAGCGACGCTGATGCTGGTATTGCCACTTGAGCAAATGTAACAGCAGGCGAATCAATTGGCTAGTAATTCCCCGCCTTTCACTCTTGCCCAAGTCTTCAACCTCCTCAATCAGATTTTCTAAGTCAATCTCTTGCCAACGACCTTCTCGCAACAGCTGTGCTGTTTGTTGTGTCCAGGAATGAAAGTCTTTTGTGTATGATTTTTCCACAACTGTCTCTCCCTTTATATACCCAATTTATCTCTTAATTTATTAACTCTTGCCTCTTGCCTCTTGCCTCTTGCCTCTTGCCTCTTGCCTCTTACCTCTTGCCTCTTACCTCTTACCTCTTGCCTCTTGCCTCTTACCTCTTGCTAGCTTGCCTATTGCTAGCTTGCCTCCAAAAAACTAGGACTTATCTTAAGCACGGAAATCCGTTAAACGACTTCCAACCCTTCTCACATCCAATGGTGGATTTTTAACCTGATTAGTATTCAAATTGCTGTTAAGTTCCCGAATACGGCGGG
>NZ_JAAHGN010000065.1:0-14255 GCF_010672485.1 Moorena sp. SIO2C4
TCCCACACCCCACACCCCACACCCCACAGCTCACGTCTTTGTTAAAAACCTACCCTTATGAGACACCCCACACCCAACGCACCACACCACACACCTGAGGTCTTTGTAAAAAACCTACCCTTATGAGGTGGGGGTCTCCCCCACTCGCTATTGCCGTGGTTTCCCCGGAGACGAAACCTTAGAGAGTGGAGCCTTTAATGTCGGCAGGTTATGCAAAAAAGGGTTAAATATTTTTTAATAAGGCTCCACTCTCTTACGGTAACTTCAAACCACGGGAGCATCCCATTTTGGAAACAATATTACCCAAAGCAACGATATTTCAAGGGTTTCAGCCCCCTAAAAAGAGCTAACGTGCCAAATTGGGATGCTCCCCAAACCACTCGCTATTGCATCAAGACATTGACTGGCATACAATCTTGTCAGTGTCGTAAATCTCGAATCCAAATAAATCCAGGGTAATCCCAGCTATTTTGTATAAATTGTACTTGACAAAATAGACGTTGGCGCAGAGGTTTGCTTTGGCTCAATTCAGACTAGACAATTTCTCCAGAATCAAGGAAATTGGATAGAGATTAAATCAGTCTGTTCACATTCTCAACGGCCCTGATGTCTATTGATTTTAGTACTCCCACCCCATCCCCCCTTTCAACTCAGATGAAACAGCTCAAACATAGCGTGATTAATCAGTTTGAGGCATTGGATGACCCGAGAGTCAAACGGGAACCCAAGCATAAACTTGTAGATCTTGTGACCATCGCCATCTTGGCGGTGCTGTCTGGGGCAGATAATATGGTAGCAATTACCTATGGCAAAGCGAAACAGCAATGGTTAGAGACGTTTTTGGAATTGCCCCATGGTATTCCATCTCACGATACCTTTTCGAGAGTCTTGGCATTGATTGACCCAACTCAGTTGCATGAATGCTTCAATAGTTGGGTGGAGCAGATTACCAACCAGCTAGAGATTAAGCTGATCAATATTGATGGTAAAACGGCTCGGGGTTCCTACGATCGGGAAAAGCAACTCAAAGCCTTACATACGGTGAGTGACTGGGCGAGTGAACATCATCTGGTGTTAGCTCAACAACGGGTGGAGAGCAAATCAAATGAGATCACAGCCATTCCCGTGGTGCTGAACCTACTGGATATTCAAGGTGCAATTATTACCCTAGATGCCATGGGTACCCAGCGCAATATTGCCGCCCAAATCCTTACGGTCGGTGGAGACTATATCCTGGCACTCAAAGGGAATCAAGATTAACTCCACTTGGGAGTGGAGGCTTTCTTTAAGGCGGCACAGACAACCCAGTGGGAGGGCATTGAGTTTAGCTATGACGAGTCTACAGAAGCTGGCCATCATCCCATTGAACATCGGCAAGTCTGGGTAGTGCCCATCACTCAAGTACCCGATTTGCCCCATCGGTCGAAATGGAAGGGCAAGACCTGTGTAGTGATGGTGAAACGATTTGGTCAACTCTGGAACAAAACAACTACAGAGGTCTGTTTTTACATCACTAGCGATAGAGTTGATGCCACCATTTTGGCAAGGGCAATCCGCTCCCATTGGGGGATTGAACATAGCCGACCTTGGGTGGAACGATGTCACATTTAGGGAAGACCACAGCCGTCTTCGTACCGGACATGGACAGGATTATATGGGGCTTTTGCGACGCAAGTCGCTCAATTTACTCAAACGAGAACCGTCAAAGCAAAGTCTTGCCATGAAACGCGCTTCGTGCGGCTATGGACAATGACAATGCTGCTCAAAGTGTTGCTCGGCAACTATGCTAGTTAGAGACCGCTCGACCAGTGCTGGGAGAATTGAACCATAGAGCCAGAGGAAACTACTACGAAGCACGTCCTTACCCTGCCAATAATCATACCTATTGTGCCAACTCTTTATGACGCTTTCATGAGCCGAAGAAGGGATTAAGGTATGATTTAAAACTGTCCTAGGTTTTTGATACCCAGTTGACAAATTTAAATGCGATTACCCTGCAAATAAATCCTATTGCTTGTGCTATTTTGGTGTGGAATTTCCTGAAAATACTAGCTTACTTGAATCAATGTACAGTTGATAAAATTAAGAACCAAAGTTTATCTTCATATTTAACTAAAGAACTTAAAAAACCTTCTTTAGTTATGAATTGATTCTGCTCAGAATCTAATCGATATCTGGTGTCTTTAGGTAAGTCGTGATCTAAAATCATTGGGGGCACAATAACATTGAAAATCAAGGCAATAAAATCCATATTTAGCGTGTAAAAAAATCAAACACACTGTATTATGGATTAGTAAGCATTGATTGATCTCAAGGTTTGGATGTTCGACAAAACCCAAAATCAGGTTGCAGATTGCGTCCCGCTATCAGCAGTCACCACGGGAGCATCCCAATTTGGCACGTTAGCTCTTTTTAGGGGGCTGAAACCCTTGAAATATCGTTGCTTTGGGTAATATTGTTTCCAAAATGGGATGCTCCCGTCACCACTAAGTTTGGTGAAGAAGTCGTTGTGTCCAACGTCTAACCAAGCTACCACTCTAAGCGAACTGAAAACCAGGTTTGCAATACCCCTAAATTAAGGACAGCAAATAGCTGAGTAATCATGTCGTCAGAGAAAAGTAATCAAATTTGAGAAGTTATGAGGTCAAAGTAGTGAGGATCCTCTTAATCTGCACTGAGAAGCTTCCTGTTCCATGTATTCGAGGAGGTGCAATCCAGACTTATATTGACGGAATACTACCTTATCTAAGCAAGTTTCATGACGTTAGTGTTTTTTCTGTCACTGATTCAGATTTGCCCAATCAACATGTGCTGAATGGAGTCAGCTACCAGCGCTTCCCGACAGGTGATATTGAGGCTTACTACCAAGCAGCTGCTAAATTTGCAGCTGAGGAAAGGTTCGATTTAGTCATTCTTTACAATCGCCCTAAATACTTACCCTCTATTGCTGCTGCTAGCCCTAGTAGTCAGTTTATCCTGAGCATGCACAATGAAATGTTTCATGAGGACAAGATTAAACCTGAGGTTGCTAAGAGTTGTCTAGAGAAGGTTAGAGGAGTCATAACAGTCAGCAAATTTATTGCTGATGGAATTGCCGATCTCTTCCCTGAATACCGACATAAACTTCACCCCGTACATGCAGGCGTTGACTTAGAGAAGTTTCAGTCCCGATGGTCACCGGAAGGATCTAGACGTCGCCAAAAATTGCTAAGTTCTCACAGATTGACCGATCGCAAAATCGTTGTCTATGTAGGTCGATTAAGTATTAAGAAAGGACCCCATATCCTGATTTCTGCCCTACCCCAAATTCTAGAACAACACCCATCAACATTTCTTCTTATGGTGGGTAGCAAATGGTACGGCCATAACGAGGAAAATAAATATGTTCGTCAACTGAAAGAACAAGGAAAAACCTATGAAGAATCAATTTACTTTACTGGCTTTATTCCACCTGCAAAAGTCCAGAAGTACTTCCTCATGGGTGACATCTTTGTTTGTGCATCTCAATGGCAAGAACCTTTAGCACGAGTTCATTATGAAGCAATGGCAACAGGTCTTTGTATAGTTACCACAATGCGAGGAGGAAACCCAGAAGTAGTCATCCCAGATATGAACGGTCTCTTGATCAGTGACTATGAGAATCCCGATGCCTTTGCAGGAGCAATTAACTATTTACTGTCCAATAGAGAGTTAGCTGAACAAATGGGTCGATACGGACGCCATCTGGGTGAAAAGTATTATGGTTGGGAGCGGGTTGCTTCAGACATTTTCCGGATTATTTCAGACTGCTGCCTATCCTAATCTTGGATAAGACACAAGATCAGGGGAGAAGGATCGTCTAGTAAGAGCTGATTTGTAAACAAAACCTTAACAAGCCAGTCGGCGAGTCATTAAACGAATCAGCTCCCCGTAAATCATCCCTTCACGCAATGGTTGTGTACAATTCATAATATGCAGCTCAAACGCCGAAATCGATTCAGCAAGCCTTATGTCCGTTCGAGGATCCATCGTTTTGGTAATGTTTCAAATTCCTTTGATGTTCGCTCAATCACCGACCCCCGCACTTGCTCTCCACAAACTTGTTGCACCCCATGAGCAAAATTCGGTAGTGCCTATGCGGAAGTGTGGGAGTGGTAAGATGAATCTTGTCCAAAAATAGTCCTATGAATGATGGAATGCCATCTATGGGGTCATCATAAGACCCATAAACAGGTCAAAACTAGTAAGGGAAGCCAACGGTACTACTGTCGAGTGTGCCAACAAACGTTCACTTCTACTTTTGATACTCTTTACTATCGCCGAAAAATTGAACCCGAAACAATTCACACGGTTCTACAGGCTCATGCAGAGGGAAGTAGTTTGAGAGGAGTCAGTCGGACGACTAATCTCGCCTACAATACGGTAGGAACGCCTGCTGCGAGCAGCTACGGTGATTGGACAAATGATTCATAATGCCCGTGTACAGAAGATTGAAACCTCACAAATCAGCGGTGATGAATTTTGGTCATTTGTCCAAAAAAACAATTTCGCTGTCAGTCCAATGAATTGAAAGAAGGAGACTGTTGGATTGGAATGACTCAAGCATCATCAAGGGGCTTAATTCTGGCAGCTAGAGTAGGTAAACATACTGACCAATTCATCGAAGAATTAATAGTGAATACAGAAGGAAAAACCGATTGTCAACAATGGCGTACTGATGATTGGGGTGGATATAGCGCGAGTTTTACCTCCACAAGTAAGACACATCATCGGTAAAGAGCAGACCCAACAACTAGAGCGAACTAACGGGATTGTCCGACAGCAGACGGGTCTCGGGCATCGGCGACAGAATAAATTTGCCAAGGTCTGGGAGCAGACCTTGGCAACAGTAAGGTTGGTAGTCAGCTATTTCAATTGGATTTGGGTTCATAGTCGCTTTGGCAATACGGCGGCACAAAGGTCTGGGTTAGCGATCGCCCCTTGGAGTTGGAATGACTTGCGCGGCATACCCACACTTTGCTGATGCACTACCGGACGACCATAGTCGTGACTCACAAAGCCTCGGGCGACCAGGGAACCCCCTCAGAGCACACTATTGCTTGGGTGAGCGATCGCATTCTAGATTAGCGATCGCATTCTAGATTAGCGATCGCATTCTAGATTAGCGATCGCATTCTAGATTAGCGATCGCATTCTAGATTAGCGATCGCATTCTGGATTAGCGATCGCATTCTGGATTAGCGATCGCATTCTGGATTAGCGATCGCATTCTGGATTAGCGATCGCATTCTGGATTAGCGATCGCATTCTTGGGAAACCCCAGTTAGTCTAAACTCCAGTTAAAAAGCGATTGACCTTTGGTCACGCTATAGGCATTGCCGACGCTGCTTGAGGTGCGAACGCACTCTTTGTCGAGGCTTCACTAAAAAGCGTACGAAGTCTTTGTCGAGGTTTTATAGCAAGGGAAGTATAGTTTAGGACATAGTCTTTTGGTTGAAAGGGAGCAGGGACTGAGGCCGTAGGCCACGCGGGGCGCGTTCGGAGCAGGGAGCAGAAGATGTCTTAAGCTTTACTTCGACTGCTATAACTAAAAAGCGATTGACCTTTGGTCACGCTTCGCGATCGCACTGTTTGTCGAGGCATCAACTAAAACGCGATTGACCTTAGGTCACGCTATAGGCATTGCCGACGCTGCTTGAGGTGCGATCGCACTCCCCTCCCCCGACACTTCTGTTTCCCTACAGAAGCCCCAGATTCTGATTAGACCTAAAACCAGGAAAGATTTGGGCTAAATTCGAGTCTCCAATCTCCATATGTTCCCTGAGCACAGGCATCAGCACGTCACGAAAATCCGTAGTTACTGCTAAGTCCCGTTTTTCATACAACTGGGATTCAGCCAAACCGGGCCACTCTCCATAGACCTTACCACCGCGAACTCCTCCACCCAAGACCCAGATCACATTCCCGTGTCCATGGTCAGTACCCTTGTTACCATTCTCTGCCAGGGTACGGCCAAATTCTGACATCACCACAATCACAGTATCGGCATAAATCGGTTCTAAGGCTTTGACTAGAGTAGCCAACCCAAGTCCGAGAGGCTTAAGTTTTCGAGCCAGCTGTCCTTGACTACGGCCCTGGTTAACATGGGTATCCCAGCCACCTAAGGCCAAAAATGCCAGTTGGGTCTTAGCATCCCCCACCATCAGCTTGGCTAATTTGCGGCTATCACCAACAAATTTAGAGGAAGGTCGTGCTCCCCGGTTAGCTGCCATCATTTCTTCCTTTAGCTCAGCCAGCAGTATCTTCCGTGCTTCACTTCCTTCCTGATAAGCTAGATTAATCGCATCATTACCACGATAGAGCTGATCAAAAGCAGCATCAATTTGGGGACGGTCTACAGGCAGCTTGTGATTATAATTTCTCCCCATCGGTAAATTAGCCACTGGCATCTGACCGGATAGAATCCGTGGCGTTGTTGTGCCCATATTCACCGCTTGAGTTGGTATTTCCTTGGGAATTGTCCCTAATAGTCGATTCATCCAGCCATCATCTGTACTCTTAATCCCTGGGGTGCCACTTTCCATGTAATCCTGAGCATCGAAATGGGAGCGAGTGGAGTCTGGTGAACCACTGGCGTGAACAAAGGCTAAACTTTTCTGTTTCCAAAGAGGCATCAGATCAGCTAGAGCTGGATGTAAGCCAAAGTAACCATCTAAATCCAAGACTCCCCCTTTTTCCCCGGTGCGAGGAATCGCAATTCTCGGTCGCGCTTGGTAGTAATCAGCGTCTTGGTATGGCACAACTACATTCAGTCCATCTATGCCACCCCGCAGGAAAATAACAATCAGTCGCTTACGGTGATTAGCATTTGCTGTATTTGCTAATCCTCTGGCTACCCAACTCCCCATAGAGATCATTCCCCCAGCAGTTAGGAAGCTAGCTTGTTTTAATAATTTGCGTCTTTTCATTGTTGGTTTTATCTAGCGGTTTTCAATGAGGTGAGGTAGATTTTTTTAGGGAATCGGGAATCGGGAATCGGGAATCGGGAATCGGTAATAAAGAAGAGGGAACAGCGGATCTGGGAACAGCGGATCTGGGAAGAGTTAGGAAAGAGATTCAAGGAATTTTTGGTATTATAATAAATCAGGATTTGGTTTCATGAGCTATTTTTCAATTCTCTAAATAGCTTATATAAAAATTGCAAATTTCAACTTAAACATTGATTTAAAAATTTTAAATAACAAGTCATAATTAATCAGTTTTTCTTCAAAAAAGATAGCGTTTATCAGACTTATTCAGACTTATGAGGTGCAGTCAATTTTCTTACCCCTACTCCCTACTCCCTACTCCCTACTCCCTATTCCCTATTCCCTATTCCCTATTCCCTGTTCCCTATTCCCTATTCCCTGTTCCCTAAGATACTACCGATACATCATTTCTGGACTGCCTAAAATCAAGGCGGCTCGTAGCTTGGCTGGACTAGTGTTGATGACTTCTTTGGTTTGGTCAGAAAAGTGATTGGCTAGGGTTTTCCTGAGTTGGACAGCATCTACAGGTTTACGCTTTTCTTTAGGTTGACGCTGCTCGAAATTACCATTGGCTAATGCAGTGGCAAAGCTGACCCGGCGAATCATCCCATCTGGACTGAGCCAAGCCTTCTCAGTGTTTTTGTAGCCATTGGGAGTTGGGCAGCCGTAGATGGGCATTCCTAGCTGACGGATAATACCAGAGAGGGTTTTCCATTTGGGCTTTTTACTGCCTGTAGCTCGCACTGCTGAGATGATGTAGTGATAGGGGGATTTAAATTTACTGTTGTAATACTGAGTATCCCAAAATTCAGGGCTTTGAAATAGGGTTTCTAGAACCTTACGAATATCCCCATCGGTCTTCAAAAAGCGTTGGGCTAGAGTGTCTACTAGCTTTGCTGGTGGCTGATCAGCTACAAAGTACTGGGCTAATTTGTAGCTAATGTAATGGGCGGTGGAGGGATGACGAGCCAGCAGATCTAGGGCTTGCTCTCCCTCTAGGCTGCCGCTACCTGGAATCGGTGTACCCAGCAAAATCTTATCACTATAATCATGGCGCTTACTTTGGAAATAAAATCCTCTACTGTCACCGTGCTTACCCTCACGGTCAGTAGTCCAGCCAGTCAAGATCCGCGCTAAGGTAATTACATCCTCTTGGGTGTAGCCACCATCTACTCCTAGGGTGTGGAGTTCCATCAGTTCCCGAGCATAGTTTTCATTCAGCCCTTTGTATCGACCACGAGCTCCTGGACTTCCTGGTGCAGTGTTTTGGTGGTTGTCTAAATAGAAAAGCATGGCGGGATGGTGAGCTGTAGCACCTAACAAATCCCGAAAACGACCAAGGGCATGGGGTCTAATGGCATCTTGTTCAAAGGAACTAACCCAGATCCGATTTAATCCCTTGCTATCAAAAACATTGAAGTGGTTGAACCAGAAGTCTACCATTACTTCCTGAAGCTGTTGAGGGCTAGCGATCGCTCTGATTAAACGGGCTTCCAATCCCTGCTGCCTAGGTATTTGCGATCGCTTTTGAGCCTGCTTGCGCTGTTGCTGACTCAGCTGCCGTTTCTTTTTACCTTGTGGTGGTGCATAGCCTTTCCATACCTCCACTGGATTCAGTTCCAGGGTTTCTAAATTATTGAGTTGTTTCCTCAGTTGTGGCGGTTCAGGGATAGATTCTGGGGAAAGCTGGGACTGAATATAGGCATCAACCCCCATGGATTTCACCCGTTCGATGTCCCCAGGGCGAGGACCAAAACTAACACGATTGAGGACATGCAATACTTTCGGGTCAGTGGATAAACTGGCAGCGTGCCAGGGCTTGGGTAGTGCCCATAGGAGGATGACTGCCAAGATTAGCCCTAAGAGCCAGTAGACCGGCTTAAGGTTCAATTTTCCCAGATACATTGGTTTTAGGGAGTAGGGAGTAGGGAGTAGGGAGTAGGGAGTAGGGAGTAGGGGGAAGAGTTTTGTTAGTAGTGGTTTCACCGCACGAGAAGGAGGGAGTGGAAAAAAATCCTGTGCACCTCACTCGTGATGGAAATTGCGGTTGATTAGTTCCTCAACACTGAGGGATCTGGCCACTGGATGATAAGCCACAATTGCCGTTGGCAGTGCCTTTGGTAGACTGGTCTGAATGCAACTGCTGACCTTCATCCTTTTTTTCATACTAATGCGACTAATGCGATCGCGAAGCGTGACCAAAGGTCAATCGCGTTTGGCCGTAGGCCACGCTACGCGAACGCGCAGCGTCGGCAATGCCTATAGCGTGACCAAAGGTCAATCCCATGGTACAGCAGCAGCAAAGTCTGGCAACAATCAAGCCCATCCCATCACTAGGTGTTCAGCCGTTGCGCAGCCCGAAAATACCGGAAGTAGGGTACTTTACCTAACTCTTTTCTCGCTTCAAGCATTAGAATATTAAGAATTGTGTCTAAGTCTTGCTAGAGATTAGTCAAGAACGGATGCAAGACATCAGCAATTCTTAATATTCAAATCCAAAACAGAAACAAAATGGCAAAACATACCAAGGCTTTCATGTCCCGAACCGTAAAAAAGAATGAGCCTACTGGGGTCAAGTATATGACCAAAAACCAGATGGAGTACTATATGGGTGCCAAGCTTATAGAAATTGGGGTTGAGCCGAAATCAGCTATTTATCGATGGTCAGTAGAAAGCAAAGAAAACGATAACGAGGAAGTTTGGACTTACGCTGCCTACTGGGCAGATTCCAAAGAGCAACTGTTGCAAGAGGAGCAGGCATCAAAAGATAACTGAGGTAAGCATTCAGCTGACAGCTGTCAGCTGAATGCTTACGTTTACTTCTAGGACTTTTCCAAATCGATACAGTCATTAGCTAACTGGTCAGCTTCAAGGTTTTGGGTTTTGTTAATCCAGATTAATTCGTAGAAATCAAGTTTATCAAGAAGGGTTTTTGCTCGGGTATGAAAGCTAACCAAATTGTTGTTTTTAACCATATAATCCCCATGGAGCTGGTTAATTACTAGTTCGCAATCTCCATAGATTTTGGCTTGTTTTGCTCCAAGCTTTAGAGTCTTCTGTAGTCCAAGGATTAGTCCCATATACTCAGTTTGGTTTTGGGTAGTAAATCCTACGTATTGAGACACTGGATAAACCTCACCTTGATACTGAATTATAGCACCACAGGCGGACTGATTAGTTCGTCTTTTGCTGACACCATCGAAATGAATAATAGCAAGATTATTCGATTTATCTGTCATGATCTTGTTTAGCTTGTAAGGTGGGCAAAACTAGTTTAGTTATTTTGAGTATTCTAGATAATGGAAGTTTGCCCACGCTACTGTAATTGATATTGTTTTGACAAGCAAATCCCTTACTGAGTCACTGCTACCTCTGTTGTATTCGCCTGCCAAATGTTTATCGTCCGATCAAATCCCCCAGTAGCCAGTAAACGTCCATCCCGACTAAAGGCAACGGATTGTACCCAATCTTGATGTCCAGTCAACCAAGCAATCTGCTTACCAGTGTTCAAATTCCACAACCGAACCCCATCACGACTAGCACTAGCCAGAATTGTGCCATTAACTGGATTAATTGCGATCGCACGAATTTTGCCAGTATGTTTGGCCAAGGTATACTTAAGCTGCCAAGTCTTTGTATCCCAGACCCTAATCTTACCGTCATAACCACTGCTGACTAGGGTTCTACCATTAGGGGTAAAGGCTAGGGCACTAGTGATACCTTGATGAGCTCGAATCACGTAAAGCGGTTGTCCTGTGTTCAGATTCCAAATTTTAATCGTGCCATTTTTGAGTCCACTGACCAAGGTTTCGGCCTTGGGATGAAGCGCTAGGGAATAGGTTGGATGATCAAAATTTGCCAGAGTGTAAAGGGGACGTTGGTTTCTGAGGTCCCACACCCGAATACCATCCAATCCCCCAGTCACTAACACCTTACTATCTGAGGTCATAGCTAGGGAAAGCAAATTGCTTCTATGCCCTAGAAAAGTACGGGTATAGTCTCCTGTGTAGTCTTGCTGATTCCATTGCCACAAGTTGACCCCACCATCCTCCCCGACACTAGCCAGAATTGTCCCATCAGCACTAAAAGCCATGTCAGACACTGAGGTTTGGTGTACTCGCAGGCTATCAATTTCACGACCGGTTTTCAGCCACCATAATTTCAGATGGGCATCACTCCTGCTCCCCCCACTGAGTAGCACTCGCCCACTAGGACTAAATGACAGAGCATCCACAGCGGTAGAATGGGCTGTAATGGTACGCACCAATTGAGGAGTTCTCCAAGATTGAGCCTGGGATGAAGCCATTTCCGGTATAGCTGCAACCATTAGCCCCAGTCTTGATTCCCTAGCGTAGGTGGTACTGGTGACCACTGTCATGATCCCGAGCACAGTTCCCAAAATCGCCAACGGTATTTTTTTCATGGTTGTTGTTCGCGTAGCGTGGCCTATTGGCCAAGGTTAGGGCAAATCGTCTTACTTTTCACCGCGTCAGGGGGATGTTCTTGCCAACCGGAGATTATACCCAACAACTCGGACTTTAGTAGTTCCAATGCTTCTATTTGTTCAGTGATTCCCTCAATTTTGAGCAGTAGATGCTGCTTAACTGCTCCACAAGGTAACTCACCAAAGTCATGGATTTTGAGGATGTCTTGAATCTCACTAAGGCTAAGTCCTAGGGATTGAGCGCGTTTAATAAAAGCCAGTCGATTCAGCACCTGGTTGGTAAACAGGCGATAGCCAGAAGGGGAGCGGGTTGTGACTGGCCTAAGCAGACCAATCTCTTCGTAATAGCGAATGGTCTTCACGGGCAACCCGCTATGACTAGCTACCTGACCAATTTTGAGCCAGTCCTCTGATGAATTGGTGACAAGATCATTGGTAATTGGTAATTGGTAACTGACCACTGTTGACTATGCTTTCCCCTTTGTTTCCCCTATTCCCTTAGGGATGAACAGTTTGATCTTAAAACAGCCTGACCTATCGAGGTGGTTGACGTCGAGGTGCTTGACGCTTGACAGCACTCAACATTGGTAATGGTGGACGGGAAGAACTGGGGGGAAGATACCGCTCCACAGGTTGCTCAGCCAGTTCAGTTTGCTGACTTTGGCTTTGCCACCAACGGACTACCACTGCTATTCCCACCATCATCAGTCCAAAACTGAATAATGACCAGCGTCCGCCTACACCACCAATGACAGCATCCACCGCTCCGATAATCACGATGAAGCCTGAGATTGGCTCTTTACGATAAGCTGACTTCAACACTCGATGCCATAAAGCATTTATCACGGCTTACTACTTACTCTATTTCACAGATTTACTTCTTTTTTAACAGAATAGGCCAGAACTGCCCAACTAGAGCAATAACTTAGTTGGGGGACTTCTATACTGTTACTGAGATATATCTGATATCTATAATTCTTCGATATCCCCAGAGCAACCGGGAAATTCAAGATCAATTTTGCTAATTTTTGAAACGATGGGAGCAGTTATGTTTGAGCTTACAGGAGTAGGCCAGTAGCTAAAGGGATTTTTTCTCTAACCGACTCTTCCACTTACCGACTCTCCGACTAGTTTTAGTGTAAGCTTAACCAGGTTAATAAGTCTTGACCAGTAAAGTATTCAATTGCCAGAGTCAAAATAAAACCAATCATGGCAGCTCTACCATTCAAGCGTTCTGCGTAATCATTAAACCCAAACTTAGGTGACTGGACTTGAGGGACTTTAGAGGGTTGGGGTTGCGTCATAGTGATAAAAGTTGCCAAGCTATAGTAGAGTTACTTAACTTCACTAATTTTAACATTTAGATCACATATAGATACAGCACCAGTAATCCCAAGAGGTAAAAGCATGGAAATAGGTGTTCCCAAAGAAACGAAAGATCAAGAGTTTCGTGTGGGATTAACCCCCAGTAGTGTCAGGGTTTTACAAGAAGCGGGTCATACAGTTTTCGTTGAAACTAATGCTGGCACTGGTGCTGGCTTTACCGATGAGGACTATCAGCGTCAGGGAGCCAAAATTGTCTTAGAGGCTGCTGAGGCTTGGAATCGGGAACTCGTAGTCAAAGTCAAAGAACCCTTAGAGCCAGAGTATCCCTTGCTTCAAAAAGGACAGCTGTTGTTTACTTATCTACACTTAGCCGCTGACCGCCCTTTAACCGAGAAGTTGCTGCAATCGGGGGTGATTGCGATCGCATATGAAACCGTAGAACTCCCAGACCACACCCTACCGCTGCTAACCCCGATGAGCATCATTGCTGGTCGTCTTTCCGTGCAATTTGGAGCCAGATTTCTGGAGCGTCAGCAGGGGGGAAGAGGGGTGCTGTTGGGGGGTATTCCCGGAGTCAGACCAGGTAAGGTGGTAATTCTTGGTGGCGGAGTTGTCGGTACAGAAGCCGCCAAAATAGCTGTGGGGATGGGAGCGAGAGTACAGATTTTTGATATTAATGTTCAACGGTTGAGTTATTTAGAAACCATCTTTGGCTCAAGAGTGGAACTCCTCTACAGCAATTCAGCAGAAATTGAGGCAGCTGTTACTGATGCTGACCTCCTGATTGGGGCAGTGTTAGTCCCTGGTCGTCGCGCCCCCATTTTAGTGCCGCGCTCTCTGGTCAAACAAATGGTTAATGGCTCAGTGATTGTAGATGTTGCTGTGGATCAGGGAGGCTGTATTGAAACATTACAACCCACATCCCATACCAATCCCATTTATATCGAGGAGAGTGTGGTTCACTATGGGGTGCCTAATATGCCTGGAGCTGTTCCCTGCACATCAACTGTGGCTCTAAACAATAGTACTTTCCCCTACGTACTCAGTCTGGCCAATCAGGGGTTGAGCACTCTGGAAAATAATCCCGCTTTAGCCAAGGGCGTTAATGTCCAGAATCACCAGTTGGTTCATCCAGCAGTGCGAGAAGTCTTTCCCGATTTAGCTGATAGCTAAGGTTTTTTTGCTATAGCAATCCTAAATGATTACTATAGCAATTTTCAATTACGTAAGCTACAAATTTTTGAGGTGCGCTTGACCTTGGCGAATTTAATTCTTAATGGTAAGAGCGCACCTAAGCTTTTAGGGAACAGGGAACAGATAACAGATAACAGGGAACAGATAACAGGAAACAGGGAAAAAATCCTGTGTACCTCATTAAGTTAAAAACCCCTATATAGCAATACCTTTAGGAATTGTGAGAATTTTTGTTGTCAAGTTCCCGACTCCCGACTCCCGACTCCCGACTCCCGATTCCCGAC
>NZ_JAAHGN010000650.1:0-4298 GCF_010672485.1 Moorena sp. SIO2C4
TGTCTAATCAGGTTTATCCCATAAATGTTAGTGTTTAATTAACCAGTAACAAGTAAGCAAGTTCCTTGAATTATCAGTAGTAAACCGACGAACAGGAGCTCAAAGGTTCATCAATTTATTTCCAGGAAGTTCTGGAACAAACCTTGGTTTTGCCAGGCGTAATTCTTGGCAACACGCTTTAACTGGGCAATATTGCTCCGAGTCGCATCATCCATTGTGTCATTAGTGATTTGCGGTTGTAGACGCAGGTAACGAGAAACTGTTGCATCCTCAGATTCTAAGCTACCGATCAACTCTTTGGTAATATACCGGTGAATGTCACAAGGAGCATCAAATAGCACTTCAATCAATCGTCCTTGCCATCCCCATTGTCCCAATCCCCAGCCTCTAGCTTTTTCCCAAGGAATGGGGCGGTTGGATTCTCCTGTGCCAATCGAGATGATAGAAATTTCCTTAAGGGAATGATTTAACCGGATCGCTTCAGCTAATGCACAGCTTGAGGGATTATTCGCCCCAACTCCACCATCAATCGCTGAGTAAGTCTTGCTTTGAGTCTTGAGCTGATGGGCTGGAAAATAGGTGGGGGCAGATGCGGAACAGACACAGGCTTCCCACAAGGGAACATGGAAATAATCTTTGTCTTCACGCCAGCTTTTAAATATAATCGGCATCCGACTCATAGTGTCATAGGCTGTGATCAACAGCCGAGGTGAATCGTAGATATCCGACAGCTTGGTCGTCCCAAACTGCTCTTTCATCACCTCAATTAACCCCTGATTGGAGTGTTTAGGAGCAGAAAGACCATACTTAAGGATAACCTTGAGCCGCTTTAGTGAAAAACGGCTGGTGTAGCGGAAAATTCTTTCCCCTTTCTGTTCATAAAGTTTAATCATCTCCCGGCTAGGGATGCCAGTGGCAATGCCGGCAGCCAAAATTGAACCAGTGGAGGTACCTGCAATTAAATCAAAATACTTGTTGAGGGGCTGGTTAATATCTTTTTCCAATTCTGCCAAGATTACTGCTGCAATAACGCCCCGAATACCACCGCCATCTAAGCTGAGTATGCGAAAAGTCATGATCCCCCTAAAAACCCACGATGTTGAATTAATCCTCCTAACTATTGTGACGGGTTCTAGTCACTTCCAGGGTGATCTTACCTCCAAAATCCGGAATTGGGGCACCAGGTTTGCTTAACTGCACCTGGACTTGCTGCACCTGATCGAATTCTAGGATCGCATTAGCAATTTGTACTGCCAATTTTTCGATCAGGGCACATTTTGAGGTTTTAACCAAATGCTTGACAGTATCAATAGTTTGCCGATAATCCATGGTATCGCTAAGGTCATCACTTTCTCCCGCAGGGCTTAGATCTAGCCACATGGTCAGGTCTACTTCAAACCACTGTCCTAGGGTCTGTTCTTCGGGTAGGTAGCCAGTGTAGCCGTAGCAGCGAATATTGCTTAGTTTAATACAGTCCATCATTATGTCAAGTTTTCCCTCATCTATGCTTTATCACCAAGGTAAACGATTGTCCTTAGCGCTACTACTTTGGGTTAATCGCTTTTCAAAGCTAATGTTTAAAAATTAGAATTGCTGGAGTCTTTTACCAGAATTGTTGTCTCAATTCAACCCCTAGCATACAAAGATATCTCTTGCTTGGCTTTCACGCTTCGCTCTATTGGTGCGCGTTCACGCTTGTCGGTAAACCCGACCGGGGTCGCACCGCTGCGTAAGTCCGCTCCTTTATTAGATTTCTACTCAAGCAATCCATGACCAGGGATTTGTGTTTAACAGTTCTAGTCTGTTCCAGTCTCTAAGGATACTGCTGGAGAAAGGGGTTTCCCGATTTGGGGTTCGGTACCTCTAACTATACGCTGAATGTTACTGCGGTGACGGATGATGACATATATGCCAGCAGCAATACCAAATAACTCATAGGCAAGAGGAGCTTTGGTAAGGTACATCAGTAGGGAAACAGCGATCGCACCAGCAATGGAACTGAGAGAGACAATACGAGAAATTGCCAAGACTACTGCAAATACACCTACGGTTCCTAAGCCTACAGGCCAAGACATGGTGAAGATAACACCTATACTGGTGGCAACGGATTTACCTCCGGTGAAGTTTAGCCAAATGGATTTACTATGACCAAAGATAGCAGCAAACGCAGCTAATGCCACTAACCAGGGTTGCCAGGTTAGTGGCAGTAGGGAAACGTCTGTCAGGGTATAAAAGCCATTGACTAGACTAATAGCCGCTACTCCTTTCAAGGCATCAATCAGTAATACCACCACTGCTGGTCCTTTGCCCACAGTTCTCAATATATTGGTGGCACCAGTTGATCCAGAGCCATGCTCGCGAATATCAATATCTTTAAGCCAGCGTCCTGCTAGGTAACCAGTAGGCAGGGAACCTAATAAATAGGCTGAGATGACTAGTAGCCCACTCCAAGTTAAGTTAAGTACCATTGGTGTCATGTTGAAGATTGTGACAAGATCCGGCAAGAATTCCTCGATCACCACCGCGACGGGTAGCTCGGCTGTAACATTGCTAACTGTTTTGATGTAAAGCGCAAGTGGGGGAAACCCCCGTCGGAGCAACTACATCGATTTTTCAGTTCGCTGAACCTCCCGATTGGCAGCAGTTTCGCGCCTGTT
Organism: Moorena sp. SIO2C4; assembly: GCF_010672485.1. Taxonomy (NCBI): domain Bacteria; kingdom Bacillati; phylum Cyanobacteriota; class Cyanophyceae; order Coleofasciculales; family Coleofasciculaceae; genus Moorena; species Moorena sp. SIO2C4. The sequence continues at coordinate 2,658 of NZ_JAAHGN010000650.1, forward strand.
TTGCTAAAATTCAAGCCAGTAAACTAAGTAATTCAATAATCGTCATAGGTATACATCTGCCGAGGATCAGGTGCAAAAGCCAACCATAGGGGAAATTGCAATAATGACAAACTGATCTTATCTTCGGTTTCGTCAACAATGATTAACGCTAACTTATCCCGCTTGATCAGTCGTTCCGCTTTTTGAACCAGGGCTATTGGATCTTCAAATAGAACAACTCCCCGTTCTGGACCAAAATCACTGCGGGAGATTCCGAGACAGTCCTGTAATCCTCTACGCCATTCTCCCAGTCGTTCTGGGGTGTTGGCCAGCACAAGAGTACTTAGGCGATTGTCATATAGTGTCCGCAACACGGATATAACCGCTGAGGCAATTAAAACATTTTGTAAGCGGCTGCCCATAGTTTGCAACGCACCACGACCACCTTGGGAAAAAAACCACTGAGACACTTTTTCAGCGTGAATTGGCTCGAAGGTACGACGCAGTTGCCAGGGAGGACCATAATAATCTGGCATTTTGCGATATTGATCCAACAGCTGACGAATTTGTCGGACTTCGTCTTTAAATGCTTGTTCAGCAAATTTTGGGTTGCCTCTGGTCGGGGGTGGTGGGGTTTCTTCTAATTCTGACCGTGGTGCTTCGGTTGGTGGCTGGGAGAGTTCGAGTTGTTCTGCAGCAGCAGCTAGGTCTTGTAAGGAGCCAACCAAATAATCTTTAAAGCCTTGAACTCGAATGGCTAGCTCTTGAGATACACCTGCAAAACTAGTGCGCATTTCTTCACGAATGCGTTCCCGGCGGCGTTCTAGTTGCTCAATAGAAATTTGCAACTTTTGCTTGCGTTGCTCCAGTTCGGTCAGACCTTCAAGTACCATCCGCTCTACAACTGCTTCGGTGCTTCCCAATTCCTTTGAAACCAGTGACTTTTCATGGTTTTGCAGATTGGCAATTCTCTGTCTCAACTCCTGTTCTTTTTGCTCAAGTTCAGCCACAGTTTGAGCTAAGCTAACCATTTTTTTTGCTTGATCTGAAGACTCCCCTAGTTGAATTTCACTAACTTTATCATTCCGATTCGGATCAATCGACTGTGTTGGTTTAGCTTTGTCATGGTCTGATAGGGTCAGAGAAATGGGAGGAAGGTCGGGAGCTTCAGAGTTATCCCTAGGAGTAGCCCTATCCTGATCTGGCCAATTTGACTCCTGTGAATTATCTAATCCCTTAACTGCTTGGTTATTATCTTGCTCTTGTTCTGGGTTTTGTGGGTCTTCGGAATTCATTTAAAGTGATTTATTAATAACTTATTCACTAACTACCTAACCTCTACTCTATACTTTGAGGTAAGTCAGTTATACTTTAGGGCAGCGTTCTTCTAGGCAAGTTCGTAGCAGCTTTGGGTCAAATATAATTGGTAGAAAGTGAATGCTTTTGACTTCTGAAAAATAAAACAAAATCGGTACTGATGTCCAGAAGATTTCCCAGTTTTGCCAATCCTGATAAGGAAAACGCCGGATCAGGGTTTCGGAGCGATAAATATCCAAGGCGGTTTCAGTAAATTGCAGGCGTATGGTTACGGCCTGAAACAACAAGAACAATCCCAACAAAGCGATCGGCGAAGCCGCGCCAAAGGCGATCGCCTTTGGCGCG
>NZ_JAAHGN010000651.1:0-4292 GCF_010672485.1 Moorena sp. SIO2C4
TGGCTGCTGGAACTAACGCGACAGTACGATGTGGCTGCGGGAGTCTATAACGGTTTAGTTGCTCAAATGGAGCAAGTCAATCTTGATGCGTTTAGTGCTTATCCCAATGTACAGGTGCTTGACCCTCCCACTGTTGACGAGAAGCCTGCTGGTCCGAAGAAGTTGTTAATCATAGCTAATGGTTTTCTGGCATCGGCAGTGGGTAGTATAGCGCTGGTATTGCTTCTAGAACGGCGCAACCCACTGCTGAGTCCCAAAGACCTACAGGCAATCAAGTTCCCGATGGTGGTCAATATCCCTCATCTGAGGCACGCTGGTATGGGATTAGAGCTGGGTACAGAAACGGATGTAGAGTTTCAGCGACTAGCATCGGTGATTAGCTTACGCTCTGGGGAGGACCGTCGCATCTTGATTACTAGCGCGATGGTCTCAGAAGGCAAAACTACTGTCACTCTGGGATTGGCGACAGCTCTGGTAGATTTAGGGTTTCGGGTCTTGGTAGTGGATGGAGATTTCCGACAGGCAACCCTTTCTCAGCGCTTGGGTCATCACCATGACCCCCTCAAACCCGGACAGCCGGTGAAGATCCAACCGAGTCTTGACTTACTGCCTACCTCCCACAAAAAAGGCAAAATTGTGGAGCTGGTGACCCAGGGTAAATTTGAGCAGAGCCTAGCTACTGCGGAGGAATCGGGTGACTATGACTATGTTTTGATTGACAGTGCTCCGGTCAGTATGACCAGTGAAACTGCCCTGATGGCTGCTGTCATCGGTAATTTGTTGTTTGTTGTTCGACCTGAGATTAGTAAGCGTGACTTTGTCAGTGACAGCTTGGAACAACTGGCTCAGCACAATGCTCAACTGTTGGGTTTGGTGGTGAATGGGGTAGAAACTAAGTCCAAACCCTACTTATACAGATCTAGTGATAGTTTAGTGAAGTCATAAGCGATGAAACGTAGAACATTACTCCAGCTAGCTTTATCTGGCGCTGCGATCGCATTCCTCTTACCAAGACTCTTTGATAAGCAAAGCGCTACTAATTCGGTAAGAGCATCACCAATACAAAATTTGTGGTTGTCCGGAAAGTCAATTAAAACTAAAGTTAGGGTGGATTGGGCAAAGCCAGTCGCACAAACTACACCCTTCACCTTTGGCTCCAACGACTACGAAATTACTATTCTGGAAAAGGCATCAGACTAGGTTTTCCAGAAGCATTTGGCGGAACTGGATATCAGGTTAATTCGTATTCACCATATCGATCTATGGGAACGTTGGACTAACCGAGCTACGAAAAGCTGGGACGAGGCAAAAATTCAAGCCTGCTACGATGCCTCTTATCCCCAAAAGCCTACCATTATCCAAAACATTCCCCGCTGGCCCAGTTGGATGGCTACAGATCCGGATGGTCTACTTTCGAGAAAGGAGAATATATAGCAGTCGCCAGGGCAGTTAGGACATGACAAAAGTCTCACACCCTTTGTAAGCGCAAGAGTTTTACTTCTGACAAATGACTTCTGACAAATGACTTCTGCTATAACATCAACTACTCATGGAACTCTGGTGAAGACCGTCAGAATACCCATGTCGGCGCGGTTTGGTTTGCTTCAGTATTCAAACATTTAGCTGACGCTGGGATTGACATGGCGACCTCCTGGCATCTCAAGGATAAGTATTACGGCATGATCGACCCAAGTAATAATCTGCGACCTGCTGCAACTGTATTTCCCTGGGCGATCAAGTACCTGACTGGCAAGGTGATGTACACCCAGAGCGGCCATAAGTTTGTGGAGGCTATGGCAATAGAGCAGTCCAATGAACTGCGATCGCTATTGTTGATCAATAAATCAGCCAAACCTGCCAGCATCAGGATTGAGGGAGCACTGGATTTTCCCGACACTGAAAGCCTAAAAAGGCTACCCATGTTTTCTTTAGATACCAACGCTGTCAAGAGCAAGACCCTAGCAACAAGACTACTGAAGTACTCATCGGTGAGATTTAATCCTTACTCTCTTGTGTTACTGGGTTTGAGTAATTAGTGATTAGGCATTAGCCATTAGGCATGATAGCACTAGGTATTAAGTACCAGAACCATTAGACAACAGAAGTGAAAAAGATTCAGTGAAAAAAATTCACCGAAGCCTTACCCCACTTCAGCCAACACCTAAACACTAAAAATTAACACCTAACAGCTTGCTCTAACTCTCAAAACTAAATTGACAGAGTACTTAGTCCTTTTGATTCACCAATTTCGTGTCATGCAGCAGATTAATCACCCATTTCTGAAATTTATCGCTCATCTTTATTTTGAGGCTAAGGGTTTATACTATCAGTTTCGATACCCCAATCTCACCCTTGCCAAAGGAGTGCAGATCAAAGGCTCTCTTCAGGTAGCAGGTAGCGTTAAGGTAGTGATTGGCTCAGGTTCTCGCTTGGGTAAAGAGGTATTTATCTATGGTTCTGGTAACGTCAATATTGGTTCAAATGTACTGCTTAATGGGCCTTGTATAGGTTGCGAGTGCTCAATTACCGTGGGAGATGAATGTCTAATTTCTGACTGCTTTCTTGCTGATAGCGATTACCATAACCTACAACCCCACCTGCGTCACTGTCCTCCAGGACCAAAGGTTTCAGCTGAGATTGTGATTGAGCGAAATGTCTGGATTGGAGCCAGAGCTACGGTGATGAAAGGGGTACACATTGGGGAAAATAGTGTAGTAGGTTTAGGCAGTGTGGTTCGTAAGTCTGTCCCTCCCGGCGTGGTAGTTATTGGGAATCCCCAGCAAATTGTGAAGCATTTCAAACCAGTCAGTAAGACTCTGTGACTGAAAACTTTGGTACTGACAGGCTTTATTGTTTCTAGAGCATTGCTTGAGTAATCAAATTTCAGGGAAAATCTATAGATTTCAATTACCCGATCACCCGATCACCCGATCACCCGATCACCCGATCACCCGATCACCCGATCACCCGATCACCCGATCACCCGATCACCCGATCACCCGATCATCAACTGATCCAAGTTTTCTGATTACTTTACCGATGCTGTAGATGTTGCGATCGCAACTGACCCATATACGGTTATTCCATGCTTTCTCAGGGTTTGGGTGGCTGATTTGACTGTAGCTCCGCTGGTGTAGATATCATCTAGGATTAGTACGGGTGAGGTGCTATGATGTCTGAGAAAGTGTTTACCAATAATAAAGGCATCTGCTAGGTTTTGCGCTCGCTCTTGGACAGATAAACTAAACTGAGGTTGAGTTGCCCGGACTCTTTCTAAACCCAGTGGTGCTTGTTTGTAACCAGTGAATTCACAAAAACTTTGGGCAATTAGCTCTGCCTGGTTGTAACCTCTTTGTCGCTTTTTTGTAGGGTGCATGGGAATGGGAACTACTATTAATTTTTGCTTTTGGCTACGGGTGGCAGAGGATTTTAACCAAGCTTTACCCAGCCAATGGCCCAAGGGATGTGCTAGCTGGGGTTGGTTTTCATATTTCAGGGCAGCAAGTAATCGTTTTAATGGACCACCGTAATTGCCCCAGACAAACACTGGGAGATTTTGATTACATAAAAATTGATTTTTGTCAAGTTGGCAGCGGAGTAACTGCTGCTCGCAATAATCACACAATTCATCAGAGGCAGGTCGCTCACATAGGGGACAGTTCGATTTCAGAAAGAGACTTAATAGACCGTTTTTAAGGGTCTGAATTCCCTGTAACATAATTTTGGGGATTTATTTGGCATGATATTTCTAAAGATGCCAAGACTAACCCTAAGAATCCCTCAGTATTTCTACCGTTTTCTGCTTCTAAGAGCGTGATGCAAAGCATAGGAAGGATTAATAATATCATGTCCAGTTGACGACTTATCATTCTTGGTTGAGAGTCAATTTTTAATTAACGATTTAGGTGAATACGACGTGATTAATGGTAAGAGATATTATGCCTTCAAGATATGATGCCAAAATCCCGGAGGAATAACAGGATTAGGCGGCGATTTGTGGATAATCTTTACTCTCTTGATCTGATTCAACCTTCAGACTATCCCTTGGTGGGCAATGAAGCCTTTAACTTAAGTCAGCTCTGGCAACGGGATTATCCGGTTGTACCTGGCTTTGTGGTGAGTGCAAAGGCATTGTGGGAATTTATCGCAATTTTAGGTGAGTCTGAACCCCTGTTAGCTGATTTACCTTCTTCTTATCTTTACGTAGATGTAGACAATCCTCGCCAGCTACAGCAAGTGGCTCAGCAAATTCGTCACAAAATTCAAGGGGCGACTTTAGGTTCGGTGTTGGA
>NZ_JAAHGN010000652.1:0-4292 GCF_010672485.1 Moorena sp. SIO2C4
CTGCTAGTGGGTCTGGTACTTTAGATGTGGAAGGGGGTAGAATTCAGGCTTCTCAAATCGATATTGCCAATGGTAACTTCCAGGCCAAGGTACAAACCTCTAACCTCGACTTGGGTGCTCTTGCTCTGGTCCCGCCCCAATTCAATGGCCCTGTTTCCGGGAATGTCACTGTCTCTGGTAATCTAAATAATTTAACCATTGACGCCATTCAGGGCAAAGGGTCTGGACAACTGAATGTTGCTGGTGGTCAATTACTAGGAACAGCTGAGTTTAGCAATGGTAAATTTCAGGGGGTTTTCCAGCCTACTAATCTCCAGTTGTGGGAGATTAATCCCGATTTACGAGGACGTCTCAATGGCAGTGTCAATATTTCTGCTCCGTTGCTATTGACACCAGATAAAGCTCTATCAGCAATCCAAGCTAAGGGTAAGCTTAATTTTAGTAAAGGCATTTCTGTACTTGAGCGTTCCCTAGCCACATCCTTTGACTGGAATGGTCAAAGGCTAGAGATTAAAGAAGCCACAGCCGAGGGATTCAATGCTAATGGTTTTGTCAATCTAAACCCAGGCAGTCAGGGTTTACAAGCAATTAAGACCTTTGATTTCCAGGTACAAGCAGAGAATTTGAATTTGCAACGATTACCGGCTGACCTGCCTTATGCGTTAAATTTAGGAGGCTTAGTCGGTTTTAACGGTCGGATTGCCGGTACTCCTCAAGCTCCGACAATTAACGGTGACTTAAGACTGCGGTACTTTTTTGCTGGTCCTCTGGAGTTTGAATCCCTACTGACAGGTCGAGTAAGTATAGCACCAAAGTCAGGGGTAAATCTCCAGCTAGCAGGGAATCAAGAAAAACTGGAGGTTGTGCTAGACCCCAATTACCAACCCGTATCCTTTTTGGTGCAGTATCAGGACAAGACCGCTAGTGGGATTCGGTCAGGGGATGAGCTACAAATGACCGTGGAGAATCTTCCGATCAATACCATTAAGAGTCTGGCTTTGAGTAGTGGTATGGTAGACGGTCAAAACCTCGAACCATGGTTAAGCAAACCCTTGGCGGGAGACATCTGTGGGAACATGGCTCTGAACCTCAAGACTTTTGGGTCATCCGGTAAAATTGAGATCGCAAATCCCATCTTTGACAACCTCAGAGGTGATATGTTAGAAGGCTTTTTCCAATACCAGCAAGGGACGATGACTCTGACCGATGGCTTGTTTGAAAAAGGTGATAGTCAATACTTATTTGCTGCCAACGTCACCCCAACCCCCAACGGCCCAGAATTTAACGGGGAACTCCAGGCTAAGCTCGGAGAAATCCAGGATGTTCTAACTACCCTACAACTATTTGAGATCACTGACCTAGGTCGAGGCTTCCAAACCCCCGTCTACGGCACAGCCGCTGATCTTGCCGTTAGTGGAGTAGGTAATTCACAAAATGGTCTCAAAAAACCCCTGCGGCGGATGTCAGAAATAGTCAAGCTCCTAAACAGACAACGGCAGCAGCGTCAAGAGAGCTTTCTGTTACCAGAGCTTACCGAGCTCAATGGTGCTTTTACTGGCAGTATCAGTCTGGTCGGTTCAGTCAAAGATGGCATCCGTGCTGAATTTAATTTCCAAGGGGAAAACTGGCAATGGGGTTCCTATAAAGCTGAGACAATTATTGCCCAAGGAAATTTTGCAGAAGGGGTACTGAATCTTTTACCTGTGCGGATTCAATCGGGTCAGAGCCTAGCCACCTTGTCCGGTAGTATCAGTGAACTTGGTCCATCGGGTCAGCTCAGGCTCAAGAAAGTCCCGGTTTCCTTGATTCGAGAAGTGTTCAGATTTCCTAGCTCTGTTGGTTATGGAGGATTTGTTGATGCCACAGCGGACTTTTATGGAAGTCTCAGCAATCCCCAAGCCAGGGGAGCAATATCGGTCGTGGATGCCAGTTTAAACCAAACACCCCTCGAATCCATCAAAGGCAGCTTTAGTTACAAGAATGCGCGGTTGAACGTCTTTGCCCAAAGTTTTCTGACCAAAGAGTCTGAACCCCTAACTGTAAATGCCAAAATCCCCTACAAGTTACCCTTTGCCGAAGTAGAGCCAGAAAATCGGCAAGTCAGTGTACAACTCAAGGTTGAAAACGAAGGACTTGCCCGATTAAATATGCTTACCAATCAACAAATCGCTTGGGTTGATGGTAAAGGACAAGTAGATTTAGATATTTCTGGTACCTTTGACCAAGACCAAGATTGGCTACAGCAACTGGAGCAACTTACCGTTGTCGGTAACATTAATGTAGAAGACGCTACTATTGCTGCCCAAGCTTTACCAGAACCCCTGACAGAAGTCAATGGCAAAATCCGGTTTAACTTCAACCGCATGGAAATTGTAGACAGCTTACAAGGGAATTTTGGTGGTGGTAAATTAGTAGCGGTAGGGAATTTGCCCTTGCGAGACCTACCTAGAGCATTAGAGAATCCCCTCACCGTTGACCTGAATCAACTAGCCATCAATCTCAAAGGGATTTACAGTGGTGGTGTTAAAGGTAAGACTATTATTACTGGGACTCTATTTAATCCTAGAATTGGTGGTTACATCGAATTGTTTGATGGTCGAGTACCCATTTCTGAATCTCAAACTGCCCCGAGCGGGAGTAGCGGATCTGCAGGTGAGGAACTAATAGAGTTCAATAACTTACAGTTAACCTTAGGTAAAAACATCCTAGTTCGACAGCTACCAGTATTAGATTTTCTCGCCAGCGGTACCCTTCTAATTAATGGGGACATGAGTGATATTAGACCAGAAGGAACCATTCAGCTGCTGCGCGGTCAGGTGAATCTGTTTACCACCCAGTTTCGCCTTGATAAAAATTACAACAACAACGCCCGATTTGTAGCCACTCTTGGCAGAGACCCAGAGTTAGATGTGCAGATGGTGGCATCAGTAATTGAGTCTAGGAAACAACCCATTACCAGTGAAACCTTTGCTAATGAAATTAGCGATCGCCCAACTAATTTTGGCACTACAGAAACTATTCGGGTTCAAGCAAAAGTAAAAGGGCTAGCAAGTCAGCTCTTTGACCGAGTGGAACTCAATAGTATGCCAAAACGTAGTGAAGGGGAAATTGTTGCCCTATTAGGGGGTGGCTTTGTGGATACCTTGGGTCGAGGCAATAGTACCTTGGGTTTGGCCAACTTAGCTGGGTCAGCACTACTGAGTAATGTCAGCAACCTGATTGGTGATGCCGCAGGATTAGATGAGTTTCGCCTGTTCCCCACTACAGTTACAGATGATAATAGGCGCACTGATAGGTTAGAGCTAGGTGCTGAAGCGGGGATTAATATTACTAATAATTTATCATTTTCGTTGTTAAAAGTGTTGACTACTGATCAGCCAATTCAGTACAACTTGCGCTATCGAGTTAATGAAGAAATTCTGCTGCGCGGTGCTACGGATTTTTCAGACGATACCAAGATAACTGTAGAGTATGAAAATCGATTTTAATTAGAATTTAGAATTTAGAATTTAGAATTTAGAATTTAGAATTTAGAATTGGGAATTTAGAATTTAGAATTTAGAATTGGGAATCGGGAATCGGGAATCGGGAATCGGGGTAAGAGGCGTAGGGTGCGTGATATAGCACTACGCGCTACTGTTAGGACATTCCTAAACTCCGAAACCTAGTCCTAGCTTGCTTTTGACTTCTGACTTCTGACTTCTGACTTCTGACTTCTGACTTCTGACTTCTGACTTCTGACTTCTGACTTCTGACTTCTGCTATAAAGGTCGCGCCTTGTTGAGACAGCCCGCCCCGGATGCTGTTGGTGAAATATTTCTTAACAAACCAAGAAGCCCCCTCAGCCCTCACCCCCAGCCCCTCTCCCAACCTTGGGAGAGGGGAGCAGATTACGGCAGAATAAGGGTTTCACGAATTCGCCAGCAGCATCCGCCCCGTAACGCACCACCGGGTCAAACAGCTTTAACAAAACTCGCGGAATTCCCCACCTTCTTTCAAGGTGTTGAAGTTACCGTAAGGATAGGGTCGCCTTTATGGTTAGTCGATTATGGGTAAAAGGGTTAAAACTTTGCCGATTTTGGCGACCCTATCTATCGGTTTCGTCTCTGGGATGGATAGCGAGACGAGGACCGATTACTGACCCATCTCCCCATATTCCCCGACTGGTCGGGGTCAACGGACCGGTCCGAAATACAGATTACCCATTACCTATTACCCATTACCTATTACCTATTACCCATTACCTATTACCTATTACCTATTACCTATTACCTATTACCTATTACCTATTA
>NZ_JAAHGN010000653.1:0-4288 GCF_010672485.1 Moorena sp. SIO2C4
TCAATGGCTGGTACTGTCGGAGGGTGAGGTAAACCAGCATTGAACAGATAGATGGGTAGGTTAAATGCCTCCACTAAAGCACGGGAAATCAAGACAGGGGATACTCCCACAGTTAGAGGAGGAAGGGGATATTGAGGTTGGGGAGTAACTCCATTGACCAAAAACTCAGCATCAGCGATCGCAGTATACTGACGATCATCTGGGGTAGCGCCAGCAGCAGAAATACCTGGAATCAGGCCAGTAGCAGTGAATCCTAAAATACAAGCAAATACCGGTGAGCATCCCTGATACTGCTGTAACCACCGTTTTCCCTTTACCTGCTCGGTATAAACTCGGATCATTAGTCCTTAATTCTTAGTCCTTAGTTCTGATCTGAAATATAAAAATAAATAGAAACAAACACTACACTATAGATTAATTGTGGTGAAAGGGAACAGTAAACTTTGGATAAGGTAACAGAATCGTTTTGTAAAAGTAGCAAATCAAGTATTAACTAGTTAACTAGTTAATATTACTATTTTTTTACACACATTTTCACACACAATAGTTAGCCATATAATTCCATAAATTTCCATAAAATAAAAGAACGATTGCCATACTTACCACGGGCATAAACTGAGCTAAAGGTAATCAATCAAGCTTAAGCTCTAAGCTCCAAGGGCTCAGAGCTGATAACTGTTTGCGGAAAGCGTAGCCCTCAAGTAGCGTGTAAGCTGACCTTTGAAAGTATAACAAACAGTCTCTTCGCCATCACAAGTGACCAATGACTAATAGCTCAATCGTAATCCAGCAAAACTTTTACCCAGTTTGGTGGTCTAGGAATCGGGTTTCCTAATCGGTCGAGCATGAGTAAGGCTACAATATGCACCACGAATAAATAAATGGCATTATTGATAATAATCATTACTACAGCCAGGGTTTGAACTAGAAATAGACTGGGCTGAAATAGCAACCCCAGCTTGAGAAACCACCAATCCAATAATCCTGTCACCTGGGTCATCACGTAAACCCAGAGGTCTTCCCCCAATAGAATTGAGAACAACCAAAACCGAAAAAAGAAGCCTATTGTACCAATTAGCGTACCCATGCTAATAGAAAGCAGCCAGCTAGCTCGACGTTTCCACAAAGCTCCCAGTTGCACCCCCATCAGACCATAAGGGACCAAAAAGATAATACTGCGAGTTACTCCCATCAGCACTGATAGTAACAACCCCGAAACCAGTGCTGCCATCCAGGATGCCCTACTGCCCCTCCTTAGGTAGACTAAAGCAATCGGCACTGGGAAAAACATTTTGAGTATTGGTCCTAGAGGAAAGTAATAATTAATCAGCCAAATCAAGCTGGCGGTACTGGCCAGAAACGCTGTTTCTACCATGGTTATAGGTGTCTGAGGTCTAGGGTTTAGACCATTATTCAGGCTAGGGGAGTTAGCAGAAGTGGATTGTTTGTAGACTGCCCTAGGTTCCCTCTTTTCTAGTGGGTGATTTTGCTCCCCAGTTAATTGATGCCCGATCTCAGTTACATCAGCATTGCTCTTAGGGAATTCCGTTGTTGATTTTGTGGGTTTGTTTTTAGATTGGGCAAAGAGATCTTGTGAAGCCGCTTGACCATCATCAAAAGAATCACTCATGCAAATTTAGTAACCTCTTGAGGAAAGGGACAGATGATAACAGAAGAGATACTGTTAAAGTACCCTTGCATCTTAGCCCATCTCAAATTTCTCCTCATTTGCAGATACCTTATATATCAAGACTAGATAATCATCTTTTCGAGAGCAGGCAGATCACAGATAAAAAGGGTATCGTGATCCCGCATGATCAAGCCTTTCTTCTCCAGCTTTGTCAGGACTCGTGTGACCGTCTCCCGCGCCAATCCACTGAGGCTACTTATCTCTCGATGAGGTAAGTTAGGAATCTCAGTTCCTCTTTGTTTCAATTTGCCTTGTCCTTCAGCTAGAAACAACAAGGTGTCTGCCACTCGTGAGGTACTATCTGACTCCCGCAAGCGTAGGCGTCGGTTAACCTGACGCAGACGCTTTGCCATCAACTGAGCTAAGTGGACACCAGCCAAAGGTTCCGTATGAATTAACTGGGTAAAATCCTGAGCGGGTATACTACCAATGGTTGTAGGGGTTAAGGTAATCACATCTGTTGAACGAGGTACTTCTTCTAAGGCTGCCATTTCACCAAAGATTTCTCCTTTCCCAAGAATATTGAGGGTCACCTCCTTCCCATCCAGGTTATAGGTGCGAATCTTTGCCCAACCATCTAAGATGAAATAGACAGACCCCCCCCAGTCATTCTCAAGTAAAATCACTCGATTTGCAGGATGGCTACGGGTAACCATATTAATAATGGCTTTTTTGACACTAGAATCTGGTAAGCCAGCAAAAAAAGGAGTGCTAGCCATCGAATCATGAACATTAGAGTTAACTTCAGATGAATTGTATCGGTCTTCCATGGGATCATGAGCGCTTCGTAAACACCTTGAATAGATAGATGATCCGCTGTCAAATCAAGTGAGTCAGGGAGTTTGCCTGTGTCAACTAAAAGAAGCCAATGAAACAGATCTGCTTAACCTCACCACCTTTGGTAGACCAACGAAAATGACTGATGTGAGTGAAATTGCCTTGACAAACAAAGATTCTACTGGAGCTAAACTACTTGCAGTGAGCTGAGGTAGGCTCATTCTGGTAGAGGGCTTGGCAATAATCACATCGGGTAAGTACAGTTATTATGCTCCATGATGAACAATTTGTAATAGTTTGGTGACTCTGGCAATTTAACATTAGACACAGGGGGTTGACTCTCACTCCTGTATGACTCAATTTGTTCTCGTCAAGGGTTTCAAAGTGACTGCTCAAACCGACATTCAATCTCTGATTGCTGATATTGACCACATCCTCCATAAGCCTGACTTTCCTCTACCATGGTTCAAGTCTGGTGACCTAGCGGCTGCACACCAGGTTTTGCGGAAAGTTCGTAGCTACCTAGTTTCCCAACAGCAAAAACTAGGGGTAGAATCGGACAATACAAGTACTACAGTAACCCCATCTCAGACGGGAGTACCCACATCTGTTCAGGAGGAAGTGCAGCAAATCCTGCAAGCGGTTAATCAAGAAATGAACCATCTACGTACCGATTTGACGAAACCATGGCAGGTAGAGTTGGAGGCTCTACAGCAACAGCGGGAGTCTCTGGTACGAGAAATTCAGCGTTTGGAGAGTACCAAGCAGCAGCTGGATTACTATACCAAACAACAAACTGCAAATGTGCAGATTGCTTCAGAGTTCTCACAAGGGCTAATCAACCGCCTTGTCGAAAGCTTGACGCAAAAGCTATCTCAAATTTTAGCGAATTGGGAAGCTCACTTAAAACAGAATCCCACTAGTGATGACTCAATCAACCGATTGCCTTCAAATCAGGACGAGATTGTTGCTGTAGTCCAAAGACAAAAGGTGATTGAGCAACTACAGCAGCTTCAAAAACAATCTGATCAACTCATACAGAATATAGATGTTAACCAGCGGTTGATTTTTGAGACCCTACACAGAGATCTTCAAGGTTACCAGGAGTCTTTATCTCAGGAACTTGAAAAAATGCACAGCTTAGGCATGCAGGGAGAAATGTTTTTTGCTGCCTTTGTGAATCGTCTAGCTCAGCAGTTAGGACGAGAATCTTCAAGCCTATGGTCTTCCTCACAACAACCACCGGATGTACAGGTTCAACTTGAGGATAAGGATAGCTTTCAATTACATCCGGAAACCTTATTGCACAAAAACTCTCTGACTATGACTGAGGTGGTGTCTGACCGTTCGCGTAGCGTGGCCAAAGGCCAATCAGATTTGACTCAGGAACCAGCAATGGATTGGTCAACAGGAGAGTTGCCTCAATCCTGGGGCATAGGATTGTCTGAAGAAAAGACACCATTGCGATCGCGTAGCGTGGCCTACGGCCAATCGCACTTAGCCGATGCTACGCCAGAGTCCCAGAAGACATCTCGGACCAATGACTCCGTTGACCATTCAGAAGTCATTGCTACTATTAATGCCTTGACAGATTTGTGTGAACAGATGGGTGTGAATTACCTCAAGGGGTGACAAGTAGCTTTAACGTTTGAGAGGGTGTGGGGTTTTTGGGGTATGGAGTGGGGCGGGGCACGGAATGGATCGGAATATTCAAAAGCTTTGAGCAAAATAGTGGCTTTTGACGATGCAAGTTTCTTTCATTACAGAACAGATGTGTTCGCGCAGCGGGGCGTCAGCCCTTCGCAATCCGTGGGACGCTCT
>NZ_JAAHGN010000654.1:0-4283 GCF_010672485.1 Moorena sp. SIO2C4
TTTGCTTTACTGGTTTTCGGTATCTATTAGGATCCATACGTTTTTAATGAGGTTTTTCGCGCCTCAGGTTCTAACATCGCTTTACGTCGTGGAGTTATGACAGTACCGACGAATCCTGTCTGTGTTAGGCCACTGTTTGATAATAACAGATTATTTGAAAGCAGTCCTAGAAGGACGGGGCTTGAAACCCATCTTTTTGGTCAAGAGTGCTGAGTTGAAGAGTGGGGAGTTAGGAGGGGGAGATACGCGCTCCTTGGTTAAGGATCAAGATTTTTTGTACCTATAACCTTTTCCCCATATTCAGCACTCAGCACTCAGCACTCAATACTGAACGTATTCAGTACTTAACTTATAAAGTTACCGTGTGAGCATCCCTGATCCCTGGCACCTTTATAATCTCTGTCAAAACTCCCTCAGGTAAGGGGTCATCTAGACTAAGCACCATAACTGCATCACCCCGCACAATTTTGCGACCCACCTGCATACTGGCAATATTGACATTAAAACTACCGAGCAGAGAGCCAATTTTACCAATAATTCCCGGCATATCCCGGTGTACGGTAAACAGCATATAGTGAGTGGGAGGAACATTAATCGGGAATTCGTCGATACTGGTAATGTGGATTTCCCCATCATTCAACAGAGCACCCGTTACAGAATGTTTTCCCATGGACCCGGTAGCTGATAGATGTAGGGATCCAGAATAGTCTCGCATCGAAGCATCCCTGGTTTCAATTACCCGAATACCCCGCTCTTTTGCCTCAATGGATGCATTGACATAGTTTACCCGCTCTCGCAGTGCCTGGGAAAGTAAGCCTTTCAGGGCAGCAACCACTAAGGGCTGGCTTTCGTTGGTAGCTAACTCTCCCTGTAATCGGACATCAAGTAATTCAATGCGTCCCCCCGCCAGTTGAGCAACTAGGTTACCCAGAGTTTCTGCCAACTCCATGTATGGTCTGAGTTTTTCAATCACATTGGGTGACAATCCAGGAATATTAACTGCTGAACGGGCCGGTAAGCCTAAGAGGACATCCCGAATTTGTTCGGCTACATCAACAGCAACATTAACTTGGGCTTCTGCGGTAGATGCCCCTAGGTGGGGGGTCAAAACTATTTCTTTCCCCAATTCACGCAAGGGAGATTCTCCTAGTGGTTCTGATTCATAAACATCCAATGCTGCACCAGCAATCTGACCCTCTTTTAGTGCCTTAGCCAGGGCTTCTTCATCAATAATGCCTCCTCTGGAACAGTTGATAATTCGGGCAGTCGGCTTCATCTTAGCAATGGCTTCGTCATTAATTAGATGAGTGGTGTCTGGAGTTTTGGGGATATGCAGTGTGATGTAATCAGACTCCCGCAACAGCAAATCCATCTCGACTAAACGACAGCCTAGCTGTTCCGCCCGTTCCACGGAAATGAAGGGATCATAGGCCAGCAACTTCATTCCCATTGCTCGGGCTACGGTTGCCACATGGGAGCCAATTTTACCCAAGCCAACTACACCAAGGTTTTTTTTGTAAACTTCTGTGCCAATAAAAAGCTTACGCTGCCACTTATTGCTTTTAACTGACTGATTAGCATCGGAGATATGGCGAGATAGAGCTAGCATCATGGCCAGGGCATGTTCGGCTGCGGCTATAGTATTTCCTTCCGGAGAGTTAACCACTACAATCCCATGACGAGTTGCTGCTGGAATATCGACATTGTCAACCCCAACACCAGCACGACCAATGATCTTGAGTTGCTTGCCCGCCTCAATTACCTCTTGGGTAACGCGGGTGCCAGAGCGAATCATCAGAGCATCATAGTCTGGGATAATTGTCAATAGTTCTTCCGGTGATACATTCGGATTGAAATTAACCTCAGCAACTTGGGAAAGGATATCAATCCCAGCTTGATCAATTGAGTCAGAAACAAGAACCTTAGACATGACCAGGAGATAGGTTAATGGGCTATACACACGGTGCTGGAGCTATTCGATGAGAAACTAAGATCAACCCCAAGAGTACTAGAGATGAATCATCATCCAATAGCACTTAACTACAAGGAAATGTAGTTGAACAGGTCGATTTGTTCACATTCAGTAGCTCTGACCGCAGTATGCTATCTTAACTGCAAAGGTATCCCTGGATAGCTAGTGATCTAAAAGATTTTAAGTTTCCCCCATCTTTGATGGAAAATTTCTCAAAACTCTCACTGTTGAAAACCCCTGTGCTTGAGGCGGGGGATCAAAACGAGCTCAAGGAAGAGTTCAAGTCAAGTTCATATCTAGATAATCAGCACAACTGGCGATGAAATATGTGATTGCTGTATTCCCCAACCGCATTAAGGCAGAAGAAGCTTATACTGCTTTGGAAAAAGAAGAGTTACCTATGGATCGAGTAAGTATCTTGGGTAGAGGATATAAGAGTGCTGATGAGTTTGGATTCATTGACCCCAAACAACAGGGAATCAAGGGAGCCCGACGCATGGCATATTGGTTGATTCCCTTTGGATTTGCGGCGGGTTATCTGTTCAATGTGCTAACTGAAATAAAACTGTTTGGCTTCTCTAGTGAAATTGGTAACCATCTCCTGGGAGGGGTATTTGGTGCGATCGCAGCAGCAATGGGTAGCGTTTTCGTTGGAGGTGGGGTTGGGTTGAGTGTTGGTAGTGGTGATGCACTGCCTTATCGGAACCGTCTGAATCAGGGGAAATACTTAATTGTGGTTCAGGGATCCGAGAGTTTGACGGAGCTAGGGACTAAAATTCTGGGTCAGTTTCAGCCGGAGACTATTCAAAGGTATGAGTTCCTGGAGAGTAATTAAGGGTTGCGCAATTATTTTTGTGGTAAAAATCCCAAAGGCGCAAAGAGTGGTAAGTAACTAACCATAAATGTAAATAAAAATCAATAAAATTTAAGAAAGATAACTTTTATATTTAGTAATGGGTAATAGATGCTATAGGAAACTAATTACCTATTGCTAAATCGTAAGCATTCAGCTGTCAGCGGTCAGCCGTCAGCTTATTTTATTCAAAAGCTGTTCAGTGTAGCGTGGGTGGAACAGGCTTCTAGCCTGTGACTTAGCGCATTAGCTGATAGCACCTCAAGTAGCGTGTGCGTAGCACATAAGCTGATAGCTGATACGCGACACGCTGATAGCTGATAGCTTACGCTAAATCCTAATTACAATTTGAGGAAATAATTATTTAAAATTTGGAATCAAACGTCTTTAACAAGTTATTATAAATGCTACCTAGAGAAGAACTTTTAAAAAGTGTAGAGAATCGAGAGGATGTGGCTCGTGTGATTGACCAAGCTGATCAAGCAATTAAGACTTGGGAGGTGGTATTGACTGATTTTCTATCACCGCCAGTTTTGGTAGAGGTTGCTCAGCAGTTTCAACGGTTGACAGAGGTGCAATTACTGGCTTGGGGGGGATATCCTCAAGCGGAACGACAACGGTTAGGGATTGCCCGTGAGGAATTGCCTCTGGATCAATCTCAGGTAGAGGTGGTCGGTTTGGATATTGCTGGGAATTTTTTGTTTGATACGGCAACTCACCGGGATTTCTTGGGCGCAATTCTGGGAACTGGATTGGTGCGAGAGAAGATTGGGGACATTATTGTCTTGGGAGAGCGAGGTGCTCAGGTGATTGTCGTACCAGAATTGGTAGAGTTTCTGGAGCTGAATTTAAATCAGGTTCGTTCGGTACCTGTCAAAACTCAACGGATTGATTTGAGTGAACTCAAAGTTAAGGAACCGAAAAAGAAACTCAGAACAACAACAGAAGCTTCCATGCGTCTAGATGCGATCGCATCGGCTGGGTTTGGTATGTCCCGCAGCAAGATGGTGGATTTCATTACCACTGGGGATGTGCGGGTTAACTGGAAAGAGGTCAAACAATCTAGCTATACAGTCAAATCTGGAGATTTGATTGCCATTCGTGGTAAAGGACGCTTGGAGGTTGGGGATGTCTCTATTACTAAAAAACAACGATATCGAGTTGAATTAACGCGATACATCTGAAACAGGCTGGGGCTTCAACATTCGCTGTGTTCAATGTGTTCAATCCCCTTTGTATAAGATAAATTGAGAAAGGTACATATAAAAAGTCTATAGGCTGTCAACACCCCATACCCTGACTGGGAGTAAAGACCCCAGCTGGTTTTTCCTACCCCGTCGCCCATAGGTGTGGTTTCCACGCTCCCGTGAAGTTTTAGCTTCCGGCAAAAGAAGCCCCACATCTGCGACGCTTGGCCTTTGGCCACGCTAAGGGAACGCGCTTGAGTGTGGGATGAAT
>NZ_JAAHGN010000655.1:0-4274 GCF_010672485.1 Moorena sp. SIO2C4
TCTGTAGTTCAAGCGTTTATAGTTCAAGTGTTCTTACAAAATTGACCTGCTCCCTATGTGTACCTCATAGCTATGAAAAATGCTATACAATTCGACGCAGCTTGGATATGAAAAATGCTATACAATTCGACGCAGCTTGGAAATGATATTACTTATTTTTTATAAAAATACTTTGGAGATTATAGAATAATTGTTAATTAATTTTTAATTCCTATGCCATCCGTAAAAATTCTGAAAAAAAAATCTATTTTCCCAGAAAATGCGGGATTGCACCCATGAATAAAAGTGTTTTTTTCGATATAAATATAATTATTGGTAAATGAAATTATCCGTTGATTTCAAAAACTAGTTATAGCTCGGTAATCAGACGCTCATTACCAATTACCAATTACCAATTACCAATTACCAAAAGGGAGGATTTATTAGTTGCAGCCATAATCAGAATTGGCATAAAGATTCTTGCTGTAGCTCTTAAAGAGGCTTTAGTAATGCACAATTATGATATTTTGGTCAAGGGTGTTTATGTTAAATTTTGTTACAAAAACTGTCATTCAGGCGTAAAATATGGAATTGAAGCCGAATAAATAGTTATAGGGTTAAAATCCCTGATTGGGCATTTTGCACCACCAACCTGACTTGACAATGGTCGTGAGTTCTCAGTGCTAAAGCCAATAAATCAATACACAAATTTGGTGAGTCTACACCCGGCTGGCAACATCTACTAGAGATTATGCGAATCCTAATATATTCTTACAACTATCATCCAGAGCCAATTGGGATTGCCCCATTGATGACTGAACTAGCAGAAGGGTTGGTCAAAAGAGGCCATGATGTTCGGGTCATTACTGCGATGCCCAACTATCCTCAACGTCAAATTTATGAGGGATATCGAGGAAAATTGTATCTTACCGAACACATCAAAGGTGTGATTGTAGATCGCTGTTATGTGCGGATTCGCCCGAAACCAAATTTGATCGACCGATTATTGCTAGAGGCAAGCTTTGTTGCTACCAGCTTCCTCAAGGCTCTGAGTTCTCCTCGCCCTGATATCATTATTTTAACTAGTCCACCACTGCTAGTTTCCCTACCAGCTGTGATTTTGGGGTGGATACACCGAACGCCAGTAATTCTAAATCTCCAAGACATTTTGCCAGAAGCTGCTATTAAAGTAGGCTTACTGAGCAACCAACCTCTAATCCGTGCATTAGAGGTTGTAGAAAGGTTTGCTTACCGCACAGTCACCAAAATCAGTGTGATTGCTGATGGCTTTACCGATAACTTGCGCAGCAAGGGTGTGCCAAGCTCTAAAATTGTGAAGATTACCAATTGGGTTGATGTTAACTTCATCCGTCCTTTACCAAAAGAAAACAACTCCTTTCGCACTGCCCATAACCTTAATGGTAAGTTCGTTATACTCTACTCCGGTAATATTGCCCTCACTCAAGGTTTAGAAACTCTGATTAAGGCAGCATCTAGGGTGCGTCACGTTCGAGATATTGTGATTGTGATCGTTGGAGAACAGAAAGCTTTAGGCCGACTAAAGCAGTGCTGTAAGACTTGGGACGCCAATAATGTTAAGCTGCTGCCATTTCAACCTCGGGAAAAACTACCGGAAATGCTAGCAGCAGCGGATGTGGGGTTGGTAATACAAAAGCAGAATGTAATTTCTTTCAATATGCCCTCCAAAATCCAAGTACTGCTAGCTAGTGGTCGCCCCATCCTAGCTTCTGTTCCTGCTAATGGAACCGCTGCCAGAGCTGTCAAAAAAAGCGGCGGTGGCATTGTTGTTCCCCCAGAGGATCCAGAAACTCTAGCAGAAACAATCTTAGAGTTGTATAAGGATCCCGCAAGAGTTACATTACTGGGCAACAGAAGTAGACAACATGCTCTTCAATATTATTCATTTGATCAAGCTCTCAACCGTTACGAAGAACTCTTTTCTGACATTCAAAATCAGCGGTTACTGGCAGCGGTTCAGAAGTCTTGATGAATCCCTTTTACTGATTAGGGAGTAGGGAGTAGGGAGTAGGGAGTAGGGAGTAGGGGTAACAAAATTGAATGCACCTCATAAGTATTAAACGTTCTTTAGTGGGATGCTAAAAACCATGACTCGAAATGCGTTCGCGAAGCGTGACCTACGGTCAATCGCGAAGCGTGGCCTACGGCCAATCGCACTCAACCCAACAATTCCTCCCCTGGAAAACGGTGACAGGCTGACTCAGGCTGAGTTTGAGCGTCGCTATGATGCCATGGCCGTTGAAGGTTGAAGGTTGAAGGTTGGTTTGTTGAACGCGATTGCGTGGCCTTTTGGCCAAGGTTGAAGGTTGAAGGTTGAAGGTTGGTTTGTTGAACGCGATTGCGTGGCCTTTTGGCCAAGGTTGAAGGTTGAAGGTTGAAGGTTGGTTTGTTGAACGCGATTGCGTGGCCTTTTGGCCAAGGTTGAAGGTTGAAGGTTGGTTTGTTGTTCGCGATTGCGTGGCCTTTTGGCCAAGGTTTAAGGTTATCCAATTCTTAGCACTCAAACGGTTACACATCAATTTCATCTGGCTATCTCCCCATCTCCTCATCTTCCCATCTCTCCACACTTCCCACACTTCCCACACTTCCCATACTTCCCACACTCTTGGCCTGTTCGCTATTCGATATAATAAAATAATTTTCTTAAAAAACCATTCCGATGATGTACGATACGATCGTGGTTGGCTCTGGTAACGGAGCCTGTGGGTTTCTGAGCTATTACCTAGAAGCTGGTAATGACAGGTCTATCCGGGAGCGGGTGTTAGTGCTGGAGGAGGGGGATGATTTCTTTACTACCAGCGACATTACCCACCAGAACAACTGGACTAAGTCCTACGCGGAGGAAAAGGTATTCAAGTTGCACAATGCCCTGACTCCCAAGGGAATTCCGATTATATCTGGGCGAGCCTGCACTATGGGTGGTGGCGGCTCGATTAACTATACCATGATGCATGAGTCGTCGGAGTGGCTGGCGACACATATTGGTCAAACGGCAGCCTATTGGGACAGCCTGAAGGCAGAGTTGAATCAGAAGTTTGCTAGACCAAACCCGGTAACCGATCCGTCACCTGTGACTAAACAAGTACTCCAGGCGGCTGAGAAGGTTGGTTTTGTGACCAGTACAGACGCTATCGACAATATTCCTAATTTGGAGGTGAGGGATACTGGCCTGTTGCACCTTTTTCCAACCCAGTTCAACTCATTTGGGCAGCGAACCCACAGCGGAGTATCCATTGTCGATTGGTTTGGCCAGGGAGTGGAGATCAAGACTAGGTGTAGGGTTGAGAGACTTGAGTTTTCTAAGGAGCAAGGGCAAAAACCACGGTGTGTGGGGGTGCATGTTAAGTACCTGGACACGGGGATGACGGAACGCTTGTCTTTGCTTCCTGATGGTGGAAAGGTGATTATGTGCGCAGGGGGTGCGACGCCACGGCTGCTCTGGTCTCACCGCGAGGAATTGGGAAACGATCTGATCGGGCAGCATGTGAATGACCATATTGTCATGCCCCTGGGTCTCTACGTGGTGGATAAGAGTATCGATGTTACCCCTCGGGATGTGTACATCTCTGTGTTTGCTACAACGGTATGGCAACCAGAACCAGAACAACCGGGACAGGAAACGGTTTGCTGCTTCGATTTCTTTTCTGGTAATTTTGAGAGGCTGTGGTTTATGATTGCCCACCTTTATCTGGCGTTCCTGTTCCCAAACTGGCTCAAGAAGTTCGTGATCAGGTTACCTTGGTTGTTTAATATCATCAAGAACGTGATTAGGGTGTTTCTTCAGGCAGTCAATTTCATCATTAACCTGTTATGGGGACTTTATAACTTACTTCAAGGCAAACCATGGCATGATGAAGCCCACTTGATTACTGCGGCGATTAAGTTTAATGCTGCTAAAGAGGGTTGCTATTCAAGGGACGACTCTCGGATTGAATTAGATTTCTTTGGAGAAGAGGAACAATCCCATTTCAATCAGGATAAAGTGGTAGCTAACAGTGAGATTGCCAAGCACATGGCACTGTTGAACGGCTTGGGAGAACAGCCACATTGGTTAGTTAAGTGGTTCTTGCGACTGGTAACTAAGATGCCCTACGAAGAGAACCAGATTGAGGAGTATGTTGATGTTTACAGTCGCAGGTTTTTACTGTCGGAGCAGCACTTGTCGGGGGGATGCCTATTCGGTAAGGCGATTGATAAAGGACTCGACAATGCAATAGATACTGGTAAAGTATACGGGTCAGCTAATGTCTATGTGG
>NZ_JAAHGN010000656.1:0-4269 GCF_010672485.1 Moorena sp. SIO2C4
TGGGGTGGAACTGGCATCTTGCCCGTTATCAATATTTTCGGGCGGGCTATTTCAACCCTGGCTACGAGGGGAAAAATAAGGACAATTCCGCCCCTAACGCTCCCTACGCACCTACTGTATCAAACCATAGCTCATTTGCATCAAAGCCTTATAGAGTAAGCTTTTTAGGGCTGATGTCGCCCTTTCAGAATTAATTGAATTAATCATCAATTATTAATTGCTTACTGCGAAGCGGGGAAGTAGTACCCATGCAAATTGTCAATTTTAAATTTTATTTGTCACTCATGCATCCAATTCTAGTAAATAAGGTGCAATCAATCCTTCATATTCTTTCTTTTTATCTGCTGGTAAGTCTTTATATCCAGTAATTTTTCCACGACATTTTTCCGCACCACATTGACAGGTAATCTCAAAAAAGTCTACAGAATAGTTTCTCATAGCGTAGTCAAATGTGATCTCTTCACCAACGGTAATATCTCTTCTAGCAACGAAATCATGTCCACCCGTTTCATTTACATGGATACCACAATTGGGATCGCAACAATGATTGACCTTGTGGATCATACCACCATGAAGTACATATTTATCTTTGCCAATTTGAGAGGCATGGGAATTGTTTTCTGATAAAACTTGTTTGATTCTACCAACCATTACTATCTCTCCAGTTTTAAAGATGTCGGTTGCAAACATGCCTTCACCTTTTCCCGGAGTATCTCTGAGTTCAAATCTTTCCGTCATTATCCTTAGTCTCGTTTTCGATATTTTTATAAAACCACACAAATTTATGTAACTGCTCAGCCCAGGGAAGCAGATTTTACAAGAATATCACACTTCGGGAGCCAAAAAACTACTTATTAAAACTTTATCGAATCTTCGGCGGGGGCGACAATCTGACTCAAATCATTGTATAGCAAGCATTTGAGAGCACTGATCTCGAAAAAGATTAAACGTTGTTGCTGGAGGGGAGACAAATCGCCCAACAATCAAGCAGGCAAGGAGATCCAATCAAGTTAAAAAAAAATAGCCGCAGAAATACTATCCACGGCTAAAAAATTGACCATTAGTGATTCCGTTTTCAACCCTATCGGGACCTGCTCCCATGGGAGCAGACAAGGGTGATTTTGCCAGGGGGCAAAGCCCCCCAGAAAGTTAATCCGTTAACCTAGAATTATGTACTTGGTCATCATCGTAATAAATTCCCCAGGAATCCCCGTCGGTTGCAAAGGACTCCACTCAGAAATCTCCGCATAACGCAGCGCATAGAGGCTATGCATCGTGTTGATGATAGCCTTGCGGGAGCCCTTAAGAATGTGCTTAACAGGGTATTTTTTTGGAGAAGATTCCTGAGGATTATTACTAGGAGTAATATCCTCAGGGTTATTTTCAGGGTTTGGGCGAAATTCGGAATCCATATTGGTCACCTTTTGCTTGTTGTTAATAATATAATCATAATGATTATATTATTAATTGTCAAGGGCTTTTATGATTTTTTTTGAGGAAAGGTATTTTAAATAAAATGTACGGGAACGGAATGGGATCTGATTTTTTTAGGAGTAGTAAAAAAAGGGAATCGGGAATCGGGAATAGTGCTATAATTATTACTAATTACTGATTCCTAAACTATTT
Organism: Moorena sp. SIO2C4; assembly: GCF_010672485.1. Lineage (NCBI taxonomy): Bacteria > Bacillati > Cyanobacteriota > Cyanophyceae > Coleofasciculales > Coleofasciculaceae > Moorena > Moorena sp. SIO2C4. Next base: position 1,627 of record NZ_JAAHGN010000656.1, read on the forward strand.
GCGATCGCAAAACTGATCTAGCATCTCATTAAAGCTGTTTGACCTGGTGGGTGGAATGGGCATCTTGGTGGAACGGGCATCTTGGTGGAACGGGCATCTTGGTGGAACGGGCATCTTGCCCGTTTCATTTCCGGCGGACTGTCCCAAAACTGGCTACGTAGAAAATGAGGGCAAGCCCGTCTTATCACGCACCCTACGAAACTAAACTATTTGCGATCGCAAAACTGATCTAGCGCTTCTCCCATTAATCAGGTAAACAGGATTTTTACCTATTGCTAGCTTGCCTCTTGCCTCTTGCCTATCCCCAATTCTAAATTCTAAATTCTAAATTCTAACTTCTAACTTCTAACTTCTAACTTCTAACTTCCCTATTGCCCCATCGATCAATTCCTCAACACCATTAACCGGAATAATCGGAGTATTGAGCTGATCAGCCACTTCTGCCACAGTCATATCATCCAGAAACCGGGTATCACCATGCTTAAGCATCAACCCAGGTAACAGAATCATTTCTCCTAAATCTTTTCCTGTTAATCCCTTCAGTAAATCCTGTCCAGTCAGCAAGCCAGTAACCGTTATCTCCTGACCCCAGTAATCACTAGATAACGCAACCATGTTAATCTCCAATCCTGCCACAGCATTGAACCGCTCTACCACAGGTTCAAACGCTTTTTCCACCGCATTACCCACCACCCAAGTCCCCCGCCGGGGGATTTCTAGACCCTTAGGCAACCTTTCAGTAGCAGCAGTTTGGAATTGTTTCAGGAACAGACGAATCGAACCAACACCATTTCCAATTTGAGGGTAGTCTCCATAATCCGATTCTGTCGGTAACTCTTCTCTAGCAATCAAAAACCACTCATCGGCCAACCAAGCAAAGGTAGACCCCAACTCGTGCTTAAATTTCTCCTGAAGCCTTTGAACCTGACCAATCACTTCCCTTGCTTTGTCCCCAGTAACACTAATTAGTTCATCCTCCTGGGGTCGAAATCGAGTCAATCCCACCGGTACTACTGCCGTTGAAGCCACTGCGGGCAGATCATCGGTATAGAATTGCGCTAAATCTAGCAGAGTACGTTCTAAGTGAATGCCATCATTAATCCCAGGACACACCACTACCTGGGCATGAATTTGCAGCCGTCGCTCCTGAAACCACCTTAACTGCTCTAAAATTTGCCCAGCCCGAGGATTTTTCAGTAACCGTATGCGCACATCCGGTTCAGTAGCATGAACCGAAACATAAAGAGGAGATAGACGCATCCGTTCGATCCGATCCCACTCGGTTTGAGTCAGATTGGTCAGAGTTAAGTAAGACCCATAGAGAAAACTAAGCCGATAGTCATCATCTTTGAAATAAAGGCTTTGGCGCTTACCTGGTGGTTGTTGGTCGATAAAGCAAAATGGGCAACGATTATTGCACTGAATCAAACCATCAAATAACGCTGTCTCGAATTCCAGCCCTAAATCGTCATCATAGTCTTTCTCAATTTCGATCACATGAGTCTTACCCGCCCCATCCAGCACTTCCAGTTCTAAAATTTCATCCGCACACAGGAATTGATAATCAATCAAATCACGGGGATGGCTACCATTAATCGCAACAATAGAATCCCCTGGTTCAAATCCAATCTCAGCGGCAATGGAGTTGGGAAGAACCTTTGTGATTAATACTGGACGAATCGAGCTTTGACTCATTCACTTGCGGACGCTAACTATTTTGTAACAGCCCAGTTATGATACCACCTAGAATTGCTATCCCAAACAATAACCGATACCAGACGAATATCCATACACCTTTTTTCTTGAGATAGCTGATCATCCATGCGATCGCTACGTAGGAAAATACTGCTGATGAAATCACCCCTACAATCAGTGACATTGCGCCAGCATCCCCGATGCCATCTTTGAGCAAACCGACTAACTCCACTAAACCAGCTAAGGTAATCGCTGGGATGCCCAACAAAAAGGAAAACCTTGCTGCGGTTGCTGGTTCCAAACCCATGAATAAACCAGCAGTCAGAGTTGAGCCAGACCGGGAGACACCAGGCATTAAAGCCAACGCCTGAGCCAAGCCCATCCCGATCCCATCTTTAAGACCTAAATCCTCAAAGTTACGCTTACGCTTACCCACCACTTCAGAAACACCCATCAACAAACCCATCACAATCGAGACATAGGCGATTGACATGGTACTCCGTATCGGAGAATTGTCATAATCAGGGATAAAGATTTTAATCAGCAGTCCAAAGAAGACAATGGGTAGGGTTCCCAACGCAATTCCCAGTGCCATCTGGAAGTCTTGGGATTGGTAATCGGATGTACGGATAGCTTTGAATGCGCCAGTAGTGACTTTACTCAAGTCTCCCCAGAAGTACCACACCACCGCCGCAATCGAGCCTAGTTGAATCACAGCCGTAAACGCAACCCCTGGATCACCCCAGCCTAAGGCCACAGGTACCACTTTTAAATGAGCGGTACTACTGATGGGCAGGAATTCCGTAAACCCCTGTACAAAACCCAGCACCACCGCCTGAAAAATAGTCATGTGAGGCGTAGTAATTGTGGCAGTGGTACTGGTTGAGGATAAGACATCTGGGGCAGGAGTTGTGGCGAGAACCTTCAAGGGGAAGGTAAGGCAGGCGC
>NZ_JAAHGN010000657.1:0-4256 GCF_010672485.1 Moorena sp. SIO2C4
TATAGAAAACAGTGCGGCATCACAATCCGGTATTTTGGTCGGAGACATCAAGACAATGAGATGCACCCTACAGGTTGCAGGTTGAAGGTTGCAGGTTGCAGGTTGTTCGCCTTTGGCGTTCGGTGAAGGGTAAGTTGCCATCTGATAACTTTAAAATTGTGTAATTGGAGGAAGCCATGTTTTCTAACTATAAAATAAATCCTGTAGATGATTTAGATAAGGCAACAAATAACGTATCCGATCTACCCTCATTACCCATCGACTATTTTCCTAATGTGATTGAGATTTTTGATCAATATGGATTATTAGCTGGCGTAGTGGTGTCCAAAGGCATACCCTATGAAATGCCTAGGCACAAGGATCAGGTCAGTGACTACAATGCTTGGTATTTTGATGGACAGCTTTGCGTGTTTTATCGAGGAAAAAATATTTTGCTTGATCGCACTCAGAACTTGCAGCACCGAGCAGCAATTTTTGGAGCCTTAGGGTTGGGAGCATTAGGAGTTTAAAACCATGGCAAAAGTAACAATAGTCAGTGAGTCCTATGTATCATCTTTACAAGGACAATACCAAGGTGTCATTTCCAAATGGTCAAGTGGACTGGCAGCATTTAAGCAAAAGCAGCAGCAAAAGCAAGAACAAAATCGACAGGCTCAACAACTCAATGGTCAGGTATACAATAGTAATCAAGAGCCTGAAATTAAAATTACCGATGAGGATAAAGTAGTCTATGGTAAAGATGGAGATAAGTTGGTCAATGACTTGAACTCAGACATCATTGGTCAGTTGACTTTAGCCAAAGAGTCATCTGTAGGAGAGATGATTGGAGTCACCAATAAAAAAGTAGAATTGGATGGAATCGTTATTTTACAAACTAATGATGAAGGTGTGGTAAAGGTTAACGCTTTTGATGAACAACAGCTACAGGGGCAAAAACAAAAGATATCTAGTCCAATTCAACCACAAAACCAATCTTTAAAACCAAAAGTCCAACCCGTAAAAGCTAATACTGAAACCAGAGGTGGATTATATTCAGTACGACGCTCAGTGCAGGCTTTAGAGAATACACCACTAAAGCAGTTTTTGCAGTGCCAGGTTAATGAGATGCGTATGCTTCGTAGTGCTCAAAAACAAAAACAAGAAGCTATGCAATCGGAGTTTCTATCTGAATTGATTGAAGCCCGAATGCTTCAATCCAAGCAGCCGAGTTGGTGGGAAAAGGTTGTTTCACCGATTTCAGAAAAAGTGGAAAAATTCAAAAATGCTGTGTCTAATTACCATGAAACATCCCGTCAAAAAGAAGCTGCTGCTACCTTAGTACGCTTAATCAATTCTCAAGCATCACCAGGACAAGATACCTATGAATCAGCAGAGTATACGATTCATCGCGAGGATAATTCCTATGCAATGAGGGACAAAAAAGGTAAGGAATTGATAAAGTTTCGCGCTGGTGCTATGGGGGTCACTGTACAGGGAGAACCCAAACTCAATGAACAGCAATATCAAGAAATTTCACAGGTAAAAAAGCAGTTAGATTGGGGACAGAAACCTGAGGGAAAGTTTCGGCAATTAGGAGCTTCTGAGGCTGACTACTTTAGCCGTGTCAAGGCAGTTGCAGATACATTGGTCGAGTATGCCCAATCACAAGGAAATACTGTCCAGGTTGAAGGTAAACTCAACTATAACTGGAGAGCAACTCCCAATGGCGATATCACAATTGCGGCTAAGGACAGACGAGGAACCATCTTTTCACAGCAGAAAGGACAATTTATGTCCCAGATGACACAACGGGATTTATCCTACTTTGAGCAAGCCTTAAAACCTTTAATGAGCCAAGCGCCACAACGACTAGTTCAGCCCTCTCGATCATCAGTGCAGTCTCTAAAATCTCAAAGCCTAGGTGCTCCTAACCCCTTTGCTCACTCCAGTTTAACAGCACTAGCTTCAAGCAATGGACAGGCTTTTCAACCGCCAGCTAAAACACCTTTCTCGGAACCGATTAATCTCAAACAGAAATCAAAGGAGCTATCTTTGTAAGGCTTTTTGTTAACTGTTAACCCTCAACAATAAACAACCTGATATAGCAATCCTCTATAATTCGTGAACAGTCACAGGTCTTACTCAGTAAGGATTCAGCTATCAGCTATCAGCCATCAGCCAAGGCCAAGTTGGCCGTAGGCCACGCTACGCCAATGGCCACGCTACGCGAACAGGTATAAGCTATAATGTATTAGCTATAATTTATAAGCTATAATGCATCAGCTATAATGTATTAGCTATTAGCTATCACCCAAAGGCTGACTGCTGACTGCTGACTGCTGAATGCTTACCTTACTCAGGACTCATTACTTTCTTAGCAAAGACTAGTTTAAATGGAAGTATTGTTCACAAATTATTTAGGATTGCTATAATTTCATTTTGAATCAATAACGTTTGCTTGAAAATGAATATACCCGAAGTTGGGACATTATTAGAATGCTATGGAGCAGTATCTATAGGAATTCCCTTGATTGAAAGACACAATGTACTCAGGTGGATTTGTCAGAGTCTTACCCAGGATGGAGTATTCCTGGTTTACCTCTGGAATTTAGCTAGTCGTGGATTTCAGAAAATTGAATGGGATGGAAATTATGATACCTTAGAAAGTTCAATGGTTAATGTCCTAGAAGATCGTGAGCCATTTGCACAGGTTGTTGAAGTGTTGAATTTTTGTCAAGCCTATTCTGGTAAAGCTCTATTTATCTTAGAAGATTTACCGTCTTTACTCGATAGTGCTGACAGTGGGCAAACCATAACCATCAGAACCTCATTGTCTAATGTTCTCTACAACTTTGGTCTCTCAAGCGATAAGTTTCTAATTCTTTTGGATACGGGGGAGAATGAGTTACCTCGAATTTTAAACTCAATTATTCCTGCTGCCGAATTTCCTTTCCCAGAACCCAAGGAAGTCACGGCATTATTAAAAACTCATTTAGTAGAATATGGTTTGGCTGACCAAGAAACACCTCTAGACGACAGACTAGCTCGGTCTATCGGGGGATTGACTCCGGAAGAAATTCGGATGGCAGTCAAACTGGCGGCGAAAAAAAATAAATACGCCCCCATAGTGTCTTGCCTGTTAAGCGATCGCTCTGAAGAGCGCGCCAAAGGCGAACGCAAGCAATTTCATATAGCAGTCAACAAAGCCCAATCTCAATCAGAGCTAGCCAAGCAATTAATCAATTACAAAATTCACAGACTCAAAGGATTTGGTTTAGAGTTCCTCAAACCTGATGTTGGGGAATTTGGGGGATTAGATAAACTGAAACAAGCCTTGGAATGGGTGAAACAAGATTTTTCTGATCAAGCCAGAGCTTATGGGATTCCATTGCCCAAGGGATGGCTATTGATTGGTCCTCCAGGAACAGGAAAAACCTTTGCTGCCAAAGTCTGTGCTCAAACCTTAGGATTTCCTTTAATTAGCATGGGAGTGGATTTAGTAATTGGTAGTAGTCCAACCCATTTAAAACGACTCTTGCGTCGAGTTGAGGCCGCGAGTCCTTGTGTTTTGTTTCTCGATGAATTGGACAAGTTTTTTGATTCCCAAACAAATAACACCAAACAAATTCTAGGAATTCTATTAACCTGGTTGCAAGAGAAAACAACTCCCACATTTGTGATTGGAACTCTCAACCGATTAGATGCTTTGCCTCCAGAATTAACTCGTGCTGGCAGATTTGACAAACTGTTTTATGTCGGTTTTCCCAAAGAGATTGAGCGGTTTGAGATTTTTAAACTCCATGCTAGCCGATTTGATCCTCGTTATCGGGAGGGAAATGGACCATTAACAGAAAAACAATGGCGTCGATTATTGAGTGCGACACGAAAATGTACTGGAGCAGAAATTCGTGCCATTGTAGAATCAGCAGTGCAGCGAGTGTTCCATCAAGGTCAGAGAACTCCTTTTAAAATTGAATTGGAAAATCTATTAGAGCAGCGAGAAGCAATGACTCCCTTGTATTCTCAGGATACCGAGAGAGTTTTAGCAATGGAAAATCGAGCAGAAGGGGTTTGTAAGCCTTCCTCTTCACCAGATAAATCAATTTTTGCTAGGGAAATAACTACCTTGTGGGGAGAACGATTAAATGTTGGGTCTTAAGTGATATCATGTCCCGATAATTATCCTTAATACCAATTTTTACAGCACACTATCTCCCCATCAATCTTCTTTATTATGGGTATTCAACCGGACTTAATCTGATATCTAATCCGATGTA
>NZ_JAAHGN010000658.1:0-4253 GCF_010672485.1 Moorena sp. SIO2C4
GGGACTCCCCGGTATCCCTTCCGCTGCTCCTTCATCTAGTAGTAGGCTACTGATTAGGACTAAATCTGCCTCTACTTTTGGTGAGTTGTATTTAGCGGTACACCCAATGGTTTGGAATGGGTTGACTAAAACTCGCACACCACCCCCAGTAAATAAAAAGCAGGTATGACCAAGCCACTTTACTGTCAATACATTGCGTGATGGCTGTGCTTGGTAAGAACTGAGTCCAGAAGCTAAGCCGGTTGAAAGAGTTGTGAGTACACCCGCACTCACATAGCGCATCAACTGTCGCCGTTTCATGGTTTCTTGGAAACAAGTTTATTTTCAGGGAGATATAGAGAGAGTAGCAGATGCTGGCAGCGATTCTAAGAAGTTTTTTAGAAGTTGCTTACCAGAAGAGGTCAAAATACTCTCTGGATGAAATTGGACGCCTTCGAGGTGGGGATAGTTCCGATGTCTAACTCCCATAATTGTGCCATCATCCACCCAAGCCGTGATTTCCAAGACATCAGGACAGCTGCTACGGTCAATAACTAAGCTATGGTATCGAGTCGCTGTGAAAGGATTGGGTAATCCCCGAAAAACCCCAACCCCAGTGTGATGAATTTCTGAGGTTTTGCCATGCATCAATACTGGTGCCGAAACAATTTTCCCCCCAAATACCTGACCCAAGGCTTGATGACCCAAGCAAACCCCTAGAATGGGTAGAGTTGACCCCAAATTGTAGATAGCACCTGATATCCCAGCATCTTCAGGACGCCCTGGTCCTGGAGAAATCACTACCCCATCTGGGTTGAGCTGGCGGATTTTCTGTAAATCAATTTTATCATTGCGATAGACCTGAATCTCTGATGCCACAGGTAATTGGGTACCCAATTCTCCTAGGTACTGTACTAAGTTGTAAGTAAAGCTGTCGTAGTTGTCAATGACAATAATCATTATCGGTTACTCCCGATTGACCATAGGTTGAAGGTTATAGATTATAGGTTACCGCTTATTTGAAGTCTGGTCTGGTTTTAAGCTCAGTATTCCAATCAAAATGGAGAATATTTCTTCTGTATCTCTAGGAATAGTCTGACTTTGAATAGTTTTGGCAATGTGCTTCCGTTTCCTATCAAGGGTTCCAAATTTCCAAATATCCCCCAGAGTCACAGCACCATAAATAATTTCAATAGATTCGCTATCTTCGTACTTATCTAAAGCAATTAGTTCGGCTGCTAACTGGTTGAAGCCACTATCAATATCTTTCTTTTTTGCTTCTATAATAATCAGATTTTGGCTAGTTTTTAATAAGTAGTCTAGCGCTCCCCCTAGCTGATCGTTAATGTCTAGGGGATACTCAACATTGACTTTAACTGGGAGCAGCTTTGCAATTTCTAGGATTAGTGGGGCAATCAGAAATTCCCGTTTAGCAATTTCCGAGGTAAGGCTGATTTTAGGAATAATGGTGTAGTAAGTATGGTTGAGCTGTTGAATGATATCTAGGTCATAGTTGCTAGACTTAGGCAGGTCAATTAATTCAATGCCAAAGGAGTAACCAAACTCACCAACAATTTCCTCAGTGGGATTGGTCATCGCAAAATAGTCACTAAATGTATACTTGCGGTTTTCTTTGAATATCGATTTTTTCATAAGTTAATTTGTAAGCTATTAGCTATCAGCTATCAGTTATCAGCTATCAGTTATCAGTTATAATTTACCAGTTATAACCAGTCAGCTATCAGCGGTCAGCCTATGGGCTACGCGCATAAGCTGACTGCTGACTGGTGAATGCTTACGGTTAAATTGTAGTCAAATCTTGATTTTCGGTAATTGGTAAGTATTTATACTTATTATTGACCGTTAAGAGCGATCGCACTTTATACTTCGTAAGTGCTATGACAGTCAGCGAATAATCGCCGTCTTAAGAGGTTGTCTGAGAAGTCTCATTTGCTACATCCAAGCCCCCGTTGGTCCCCCAATTTTGGGGGACTTTTAGAAGCAAATTGACTCTTGTTCCCCCCAAAGTTGGGGGGCTAGGGGGGCAAAATTCAGTATCAAAAAACTTTTCAGATATCCTCTAAGATATACTTTATAATTTTCTTTATCAACAGTCTCTTAGCTAAGCCGCACATCTGTTCCAATCTCAAAACGAAATAGTTTGGTCTCTAAAATATAATTAGACGCAATCAGGAGACTGATTAACTATGGCATTCAGTGACTTTAAAACTATAGCTGATGTACAGAAACACTATCAAATTAAATACGAAGAGGGAACTTTTATCGTTTCTCAAGACACTGACCCACCCGAAATTTTCTTGAAAGACCTAGAGTTTTATAAAGAAACAATAGATGTATTCAGCTCGGAAGCCTCCCGGAGTGAAATTATCATTTCACCATTGTTGCGAGAACTCTATAAAAAATACTATAAAATCTATTCTTTCTGGATTCAAAAAAGCATCTTCTATGACCAAGTTCTATCAGGGACTCCTGACTATATATTTTCGACAAAATCGGAATTAGGGAAAACGGTTTTAGAAAAGCCACTGCTTATTATTCTTGATGCAGTCGCTCATGGGGGAAACCCCCAAGACCGCGCTGCATCGCTTATCGAAGCAAAGAAAAATGATTTTCAACAAGGTTGGGGGCAATGCCTTGCCGAGTTGGTAGCTTCCCAAAAAATCAATCAAGATGTTCAACGTCCTGTTTATGGCATAGTTACTGATGGTAATTTATGGCAGTTTGGACGATTACAAAGGGACATTTTTACTCAAAATATCGAGAATTTTACGATTGATAAATTGTCCCGATTATATGGAGCATTAGACTATCTTATCCTATTAACGGAAAACTATACTAATAACGAGTAATATTGGTATTATCTTGAGGTAATATAATTATTATAATATAATTCCTATCCCCCATTAATCTCACACTTCCCGATCGGGTGAGACGGTGAGACGTGAGGCAACTGCTTGAGGTGCGCTTTCCGTAAGCGAATTAAATTCGCCACGGGTCGCACCTGTTCAATGCTAAACGTCCCTCAAAGCCTTGCTAGTCAATCAATTGACTCCAAGTTTGTGCTCCAACAATACCATCAGCCGTTAAACCTTGTTGTTTCTGAAATCTGATCACAGCACTTGCGGTGCCTGAACCAAAAATACCATCTGCCTGAGTTCCCACCCGACGTTGGAGATATTTTACTGTGGTACCTCCAGCATGATTAGGTCTAAGTATGGGTTGCTCAAGAATCTGATTAATAGTCTTCCATGTGGTCGAGTCACCAATTCCAGTTTGGTTAATTCCTACAATAGCTTGAAATGTTTTTATTGCTGCTATAGTCGCCTGATCAAGGGAGCCATTTTCTACTAATGGCTTACCAGCAGGACTTTTAATTTTTAAGCGATTGAGAGCTTTTTGTAATTCTAGAACATTATCTTCGGAGGAAGATTTAGTAGTTGGTGGCTCTTCTCCAGTTAATCCTTTAACAATTGCATTAGCCAATGCTTCTGGATCGTAGAGTGCCATATCTTTTTGGGAATCACAAAAGCAGCTTTCGATCAGAATTGCTGGCATATTGGTATATCGGAGGACATATAAATGAGAGCCATTTTTAACCTTTCTATTGAAGTAACCCAACTCGACTATTTTTTCTAAAACTGGCTGGGCAATTTTTTTGGCAGTATTACTAATCGCAAATACTTCTGTTCCATTAGCTTGGCCATTAAACCCATTAAAATGAATTGAAACAAACTGATCAACTCGATTAGCATTGGCAATATTGCACCGTTGCCGCAGCGAGCTGCCTAAAGTACTCGCACTTTTAGGCTTGCATTCAACTACCTGATGTCCCAAGTCTCTCAATTTTGAAATTACTCTCGTTCCGACGTCCCTAGTCATTTCATCTTCTACTCTGATACCTTGAGCTCCTGTATCAGCGGGCAAGTTGTGACCAATATCAATTCCGTATTTCATGATACTTTCTGAATTTCTCTAATTAGCCATTTTCTCTAATTCTGTTCTATGTTAGTGGATTTAAGCCAATAGTGCTTAACAAAATTTAATAAACTGCTCCTAAATCGAAAACTCAGACCCAACTCCTGGTTCTTTTTCTAAATTGATCTGGATCAAGAAACGTTAAAAAATAACGTAAGCATTCAGCTATTAGCTATCAGCTATCAGCTATCAGCTATCAGCTATCAGCTATCAGCTATCAGCTATCAGCTATCAGCTATCAGCTATCAGCTATCAGCTATCAGCTATCAGCTATCAGA
>NZ_JAAHGN010000659.1:0-4253 GCF_010672485.1 Moorena sp. SIO2C4
TCGGGGCTACTGGCTACGAAGTTGAATATGATGGCAAGGCGCGCCCCTAACACACCCTACTTTTTGACCTTGCGGTATCTAATCCTTAATGGGATGGCCTTTCGGCCACGCTACGCGAACGCAAACTGCTGAAACCTAACCAGATTTGATGTATTATTTCCCCTATTACAAATTGAAGTACCTGTGGGTGGACTAACATAAAACTCACCTTAAACCCACCAGACTCAAACCCCCAGGGTCAACAACCTTCAACCTGTAACCTTCAACCTTCAACCTTCAACCTGTAACCTTCAACCTGTAACCTTGGCCAAAGGCCACGCTACGCGAACAACCCACCTGACAAGGAACCCCAAGAGGGAACAACCTTAAAAAAAAAATGGATAAATTCATCTAAGATTCATAGAAATATAATCTGTTTTTGAATAAAATTCAGGAATATTGAAAGAATAGTCATAGTCTAGATCGGGACTATTATAATGTCTTGATTTTTGGGATGCTTATTTTTAATTAAGCAACGAAAAATTATTCAGTTTTGTCAAAGGTATTGTAGGATGTAGTTTGGGATAAAACCCTAAACTACCAATGCTTTTTTTGATCTGTTAGTGCTTGTTGAATTGTAGCAACACGACTACCTCACTATGACCCAATTGAATTATTGGTTGAAATCCTTAGGAATGCTAACTGTAGCTGTGCTCACTACGGTAACTCCTATTACGTCTAAAAAAGCTAGCGCTAGAACAGTTGCGGACTTAAGGCAACAGGAAAAATCTCTGGAAATTTCTGTCCTTCCTCCAGACACAGATCCAGATTCCATTAAAATCCCTGTTCCCCCTCCCGAAAGCAACAAGAATGGCATTTGTCCGGAGTTTCTGCCACCAGTGATTGACTCGATTATCGATCATCCTTCTTTTGCCAGAGGTAAATGGGGGATTTTGGTTGAATCGTTATCGGAAGAGAAGATTTTTTACAGCCACAATGCTAATCAATACTTTATCCCTGCTTCTAACATCAAACTATTAACTACAGCGGCAGCATTAAACAAGCTTCATCCCAATACTCCGATTCGCTCTAAGTCAATGGAAGAATGGGTAAAGATAACGAATCTAAAAAGCCACAATAGCTATGCTGATACCTTATTGCGCTATATTGGCGGGTCGGAAGTAGTGCAGGATGCTTTGGCGGAATTGGGAGTTGACCCTAATAGTTATCGACTGGTAGATGGGTCTGGCTTATCCCGGAAAAATTTAGCGACTCCAGAGGTATTTGTAACCACTCTCAAAGGGATGAGTGATGCCAATAATAACGAAGTTTTCCTAGCCTCTTTACCGGTTGCAGGAGTGAGCGGTACCCTCAAAAATCGGTTGCGTCATCCCTCTACACAAACCAAAGTTCAGGCCAAAACCGGCACCCTCAGAGGAGTGAAAGCTCTGTCTGGATATCTAGAACATCCCGATTACGGAACTATTGTGTTTAGCATCATGGTTAATCAACCATCCCAGTCAGGCAAAGTCTTAGAAAAAGGAATTGATCAGATTGTTCTGCGATTGACTCAGCTGATGCCTTGTAGTTGATAGAGAGTGTGGGGCGGGGGCGCGGGGAGATGGGGAGATGGGGAGATGGGGAGATGGGGAGATGGGGAGATTTTTATTAAGGGTAATTATCCGACTCCTGAGTGTCTAATCCTTCAAACTAGTCTTCCCCCGATTCCCGATTACCGATTCCCGATTCCCGATTCCCTGCAACAATCCGATCAAAATACCAATTCAATACCGGAGCGAGCAAACTATGAAACCGGCCTAGTAATCTCATCTCGAATCCTGGCATGATCCCAAACTGCTTTTTCTCAATACCTCGTACAATCTGATTCGCTACAGCAGTTGCACTCCACATCTGGGCACTGCCAGTAATCATCTTAGTTTCCAGGGGCTTAGTTTTATTTTCTGCTTCCAGTTGTGGGGTATCGGTATCGGGAGGATAGACAATAGAAACATGAATGCCTTGGGGCTTTAACTCACCCCGTAAGGATTCCGTTAAACCCCGCAGGGCAAATTTACTGGGACTGTAAGGGGTATAGCCATAAATACCAATCAGTCCAGCACCGGAAGATAGCAGTACAATATGACCCTTGTGTTGCTTTACCATGCTGGGTAGTACTGCTTTAATTGCATAGAGGGAACCAAAATAGTTAACTGCCATGGTTTGTTCAAATACCTCTATGGGCAGCTCTTGGAAGTAACCGGGATGAGCAATACCAGCGCTAGTGATTAATAGGTCAGCCGGACCGATTTGGTCGATTGCTTGCTCAATGGCTGTTTCTACCTGTATCTGCTGGGAAACATCAGCAGAAATAGTTATAATTTTTGCTTGCGGATCTGTTCCCATCCCTTCAATCTCGACTTTAGCCTGCTCTAGCTTAGCTGTATCCCTAGCAATCAAGGTCAGATTAGCTCCCTTCTGGGCTAATAATTTGGCAGTGGCTTTGCCAATCCCACTGGAACCCCCTGTGATAATAGCGTGCTGTTGATTGAAGGTCATGGTTGAGTCTATTCCGAAGGAGCCTTAATTTTTAAGGGAACAGGGAATAGGGAACAGGGAATAGGGAACAGGGAGTCGGGAATCGGGAGTCGGGTCGCACCTGTAGAATGGGCATCAGGCGTGGAACTGGCATCTTGTGTAGAACTGGCATCTTGCCAGTTTCCTCCTTATTTTGGGGCGGGCAGGATGCCCACTCTACTCCTATTCATTCCAAGACTGACGCAACGTTTTGCGATCGCACTCTTATCTAGCAGTTGTGATCGTCATCAGGTACACCAATTTTTGCCCTGTTCCCAGATCCGCTGTTCCCTAAAGAATGAATTATGCGATCGCGGATTCGCTTACCGCCACTTCCTCATTCTTAGCCGGTAAAGGTGCTGGTTTATTAGTCATAAATTCAGCCAGCTGAGCCTCAATTTGGTCACGGACAATTTGGCGATATTCCAGGAAGTGTTCTGCGTAGGCACAAAGTACAAAGAAAGAGCCGACCACTTTCGGTTTCTGCTGAATCAGCTTAAACAGACTCTTCCAGAACGTCCAGCGGGTCTTACGGACAACCCCTTGTCGCCAGCATATGGTTAGTAGCGCCCGGATAGTTATCCAATCGATCGGACGAGATACACCATGCCTTGGTAGACCCAGCTTCATCAAGTAGTTGTAGATGCGGTTTAAAAATCGCTCTGGGTCATACAGTCTCCAAAACGCCTCCACATATTCACGAGCAATTTCTTCCACAGGCCGAGTTGGCACAAAATTGAGCAAAGTCGTTTGGTTAATATTAGCCCCACCATCGATAAGTCGTCCTTCTTTCTCAAGGCGATGCCACAGAGCAGTATTAGGCAATGCCTGCAACATACTAAAAAAAGCAATAGGAATCGACGTTTTCTCAATAAACTGGACAATGCGATCGCCTGCGCCAGGTTTTTCCCCATCAAAGCCCATGATAAACCCAGCCATCACCCTGATACCTGCCTGGGTAATTGCATCCACCGATTCACTCAGAGAATCCCGAGTATTTTGCAACTTTTTAGTCAGGGTAAGGCTGTCTTCATCAGGAGTTTCAATGCCCAAAAAGACCGCTTTAAAATTACAATCGACCATCAGGTCGATCAGTTCTTGGTCTTGAGCCAAATCCACGGAAGCTTCTGTGATGAAGTTAAAAGGATACTCGTGTTCAGCCATCCAGACTTTCATGGCTTTCAGCAGAATCTTGACATTGCGCTTATTGCCAATAAAGTTGTCATCGACTAGAAAAATCCCCCCTTGGAAATTCAGTTCTAAGAGGCGTTCTAGTTCAGCTAACAACTGCTCGGGAGTTTTGGTGCGGGGTTTGCGACCGTAGAGGACAATAATATCGCAGAATTCGCACTGAAATGGACAGCCCCGAGAGAACTGGATTGCCATAGTGTCATAGGCTTCGAGGTCGAGAAGATCAAAACGGGGGATTGGGCTCTCCGTCACATCCGGCTTCTCACCATTGGCACGAAACACCCCTTGACTCTCGCCCCGTTCAATCGCTGAGACAAACATCGGTAGGGTAATTTCCCCTTCATCCAAAATCAAGTAATCTGCCCCAGCCCCTTCAGGTTCGTGGGGTGAGGTGGTCGGGTAAGGACCACCAACGGCTACCTTTTTCCCACGGCGCTTAGCTTCCTGAATTTGCTCAAGAAAATCCTTTTTCTGGACGATCATACCTGAGATAATCACTATCTCAGCCA
>NZ_JAAHGN010000066.1:0-14112 GCF_010672485.1 Moorena sp. SIO2C4
TGTGTATTTGCAACCGTGTTGGTAAATGTTGTCCTTCAACCAATTATGGAGCGTACTAAAGTTTCCTTGCTCAATTTTTGGTATAATTTCAGGTTGTTCCGTTACTGCGGCTTCAAAAAACTGGGCGCTCATCAAGTTACCCAAGGTGTAGCATTGGAACATTCCCCCAATCTGACCAGTGTACCAGTGAACATCTTGCAACACCCCGTCACTGTCATTCTGGGGAACAACCCCTAAATCTTCACGATAGCGTTCATTCCAGGCTTCCGGTAAATCCCTCACCTGTAGCCTACCCTCAAGCATCATCAGTTCTAAGTCAAAGCGGATCATGACGTGGAGATTGTAAGTCACTTCATCAGCATCCATGCGGATTACAGACCGCTGCACCTTGTTGATTGCCTGATAAAAGGCATCGAGGGAAACATTACCCAGTTGAGAGGGGAAGTAGGATTGTACTTGGGGATAGAAAAATTTCCAGAAGCCCCGACTACGCCCAACAATATTTTCCCAAAGTCGGGACTGGCTCTCATGGACCCCCGAGGATGTCCCACAGGCAAGAGGAGTGCCTTCCAAATCTCGTCTAATTCCTTGCTCATAAAGACCATGACCCATTTCGTGGATGCTGCTAAATAGAGCCTGACTCAGGTCATCTTGATCAACACGGGTCGTAATGCGCACATCACCGGTAGAGAAGTTGATCATAAATGGGTGATGGGTTTGGTCTTGCCTTCCCCGCTCAAAGTCATATCCCATTTGCTTGATGACCTTGAGAGTCAAATCTAACTGTTGCTCTTCAGGATATCTTTGGTGTAAACAGTTGTCATCGGTGGGACTTTGGGCAGTAATAGCCTCGACAATTGGCACTAATTCCTCTCGCAACTGAGAAAAAAGCCTCCGCAAAATAGAGACTTTCATCCCATAGTCAGCAAAGTCAATTAACGGGTCAGCGATATGTTCGTAACCTGGGAAAAAATAAGCCATTTCACGGCTGAGGTCAAGAGTTTTTTCCAAGTAAGGGCGCACCGCTGCAAAGTCGTTGGTGGCTCTTGCCTTTACCCAAACACTGTACGTTTGGGTCCGATGTTCAGAGAATTCTCCCATAAATTCCGCTGGCACCTGCACGGCTCTGTGGTAATTTTTTCTAGTGCAGCGGATTAAGCTAGCTTCGTCAGAAAAGTAAGGTAGAGTTTCTTCATAGGGGCGTAACCCTTCCAGGAGTTCGCCCATGGCTGGGTCAGTAAATTTACTATGGGCAATTTTTTGTAGAGTAGCCAGCTGACGTCCCCTAGCAGCTGCACCACCGGGAGGCATATAGGTGGCCTGATCCCAGTACAACAAAGATGCGGCTGCTTCTAAGTCGTTAATTTCACTAAGGCGTTTTTTGAGTTTGAGAAGTTTCGGTTGAGTTTTTTCGGTAGTCTGCATGATGCTAGATTGACACATTCAGGCTATTAGTTTATGGTTACGGTATTTTGCCGAATAGTAAATGTACACCTGACGACCGAAAATAAAAATCTTACCCACAAAAATGTCCGATACTAATGAATCAGACAAGTGGGCTGAAAGCTAAGACCAAGTTGCGTTTTTCAAGTGCAATTTACTTGTCGGACAATGGCGAAATAACCAAGTCCTTATTTCCTCTCGTTACGATTTAAGCTGCAACTTGGTACGAGCACTCTGGTAAAGCTGAGTAACTGACTCAGATGCCAATGGCTATGAAAACGTCATACCCATAGCTGAGTGTTATAGCATAGTATACGAACTACTATTGTGCCATTTCTTAAGGACTTACTAGTATAGTGTAATCCCTTAAAACCAGACAATCGCTCTAGCTATTGGCACAGTGGTAAGTATTCCTACCGACTGAAGCTCACAGCCACTAGCTTCGAGCTTGTCCAATACTCGCCGAAAGTAGGATGTCACAAGGATCTGTTTGCACTCTCATTTGGCTCAGGACTTATGCACCCTTTCCGTGTACAACCTGTGTAAATCTGAAGTTCTGTAATCCTAAGTTCGATTTTTCCTATTAGTAAAAACCTATTCCTAAAAACTTTTTAGTAAAAACCTTGATTTTTGGTTTTATATCATGTCGGGATAATTACCCTTAATAAAAATCTCCCCCATCTACCCATCTCCCCACACTTTCCACCCTCCCCACACTTCCCACCCTCCCTCTAAATTATGGGTATTCAACCTGACTTGATATTAGCTGGAGTTTGTCCTATGGATGCAAGCCTTTTACCTTTTACCTTTTACCTTGGCCAAAGGCCATCCCAAGCGAGTTGGCTGTTCGTATATCCGTTTGAGGGTATTGATGTCTCTAGCAGAAATTCTAGGGGGATTGCGAACTTGGGAAAAGTACAGCGCATCAGTTTCTAAAGGAGAATGACCCCAAATACCTAATGCATGACCCAGTTCGTGACGGGCAGTGGCAAGGGTGTAGTCAATGGATTGCTGAGGAGAGAGAAGTATGGTAAACTTATGCAATAATAGATTATCTAATATTTGCTCTGGTGCACTGATGGATTGCGCCAGGTAAAATTCATAGCTAGTAACGGCTGAGCGAGCGCGAGACCAATCAAAGGTTCCGGTCTCACGGTTGAAGGAAACTTTTAGAGGAGGGCGCGATCGCAAAATCGATATATCTGCTAATTCCTGCTGGTCAACTAGTTCTAGGGGCAAATAAATGCCCCATTCTGCCACCGCCTTTAGCACCGCATCAACCCATTGTTGGAAGCGCTGGTGCTTCGCATCAACCACACCCGGTGCTTGGGGGTGTTCCACATAAACCTTGACGGGAAACTGAGACCAGATCAGATAACCTAAGGGAGTGCCCTTGATTTCAGAAAAATAATCACCGCTGCCGGTAGGGTCTTGCCACTGGGCAAGGGGAGTTGGTAGAGGGTGAGGCTTAGAAGCTGGTAGGGCAGGTGAGGTTACTGGCATCGAAGCCACGATAGCAGAGGAGGCTTCTGTTAATTGGTTAAACTTTGGGTATAAACCAGCTGCGGTGCTTGACTGAATCAACATCACTAACAGACAAGTGACACCCCCTAGAAACAGGGCTATCCATAGCTGCTGATTGTTTTTATAAAAATCTAAACGCTGAAAACCCCGTCTCTTTAGAGCGGGGATGAAAGCGAACAGCGCGCTTTTAGCCATGAGAAAAATATCTTGGGAAGTTCCAGAATTTTATAATGAATCTTGTAGAATAAAATATCAGCAGTTATAGGTCGAAACTGATGATAATATTAGAGTTCAAAGCATAGGGCAAAAAACATCAATATTCTGCTATAGACGAGGCGATCAGAACGGTTCAATTCATCCGTAACAGTTGTTTGCGTTACTGGATGGACAACAAAGGGGTCTCAAAATACGACCTCAACAAATATAGTGCCGTTCTTGCTAAAAAGTTCCCTTTTGCTAATGAGTTGAACTCTACTGCCCGTCAGTAAGCGTGCTGAACGAGCATGGTTAGAAGTTACCGTAAGAATAGGGTCGTCTTATTTCATGAGTTTTAACCCTTTTATGCATAGCCTATCGCCTATAAAGGCTCCACTATTCTAAGGTTTCATCTCCGGTCATCAATCCCTCGCTTCTTTGACAACTGCAAAAAGAAGGTACCCGGTAAAAAAGGATTTCCCCGATTTCAAAAACATTGCCGTTCGGTCGAGTATAAACAGTCAGGTTGGAAGTTATCCCCTGATAAAAAGTCGTTCGCGAAGCGTCGGCTTTGCCGAATCATATTCAGTGACAAAAAGGGAATCGGGAAACTTAAACTCAAGGGTACATGGGATTTGTGGCGCTTCGATAAGAAGCAAATCAAGCGGGTTAGGATAGTCCGTCGGGCTGATGGTTACTATGTCCAGTTTTGCGTTCAGGTTGATATTAATGAAGAGCTGGAACCGACTGGAAACACAATCGGGTTAGATGTTGGACTAAAGGATTTCTATACGGATTCTGACGGTCATGCTGAACCTAATCCTAGATTTTACCGAACGGGAGAGAAACGGTTAAAGTTTTATCAACGCCGGGTATCCCGAAAACAGAAAGGCTCTACTAACCGTCGAAAAGCCATTAACAGACTAGGCAGGACACACCTTAAAATAAGCAGGCAACTTGAAGTCCACCCCAAGAGACTGGGAACGAAGTTACCGCAAGATAGTGGAGCCTTTATGGGTGATCGGCTTTGCATAAAAGGGTTAAATCTTTTGTAATAAGGCGACCCTATCTAAGGTTTCGTCTCCGGCGAGCTGCGTAATTCAGTCTAACGACTTGATCGCCTACGTTCGCGAAGCGTGCCGAAGGCAAGACTTGAGGGTTAAGAACTTGGCTAAAAACCACTGTCGCGGCTTATCTATTAATGATGCAGGTTGGTATCAATTTAGGAAATGGTTAGAGCATTTTGGAACTAAGTTCGGCAGGATAACTGTTGCAGTAAACCCTGCTTACAAAGCGCCAAAATTGTTCTGAATGCGGCGAAGAGGTCAAGAAGTCACTATCAACTCGAACTCACGTCTGTAAGTGTGGTTGTCAGTTGGACCGAGACCACAATGCTGCAATCAATATCCTCAAAAGAGCCTTAAGTACGGTAGGGCATACCGGAACTTGGATTGACCGTAGGTCACGCTACGCGAATGACGATCCGAACGCTTACGGAGAGGATACCTCTACTCTTCTTGGCTCCGGCCTGGTTGAGCAAGTAACCTCGTTGAAGTAAGAATCCCCGTCTCGCGATTAGCGGGGAGTGTCAACTACTGGTTTAACCAACCTGCACTTAAAATCACTGTCAAGCTCATAAAGGTAATCGCCAAGATCCAGGTCACCCGGTTCAGGGCTTTTTCAGCACTCTTGGTGCTGGTAAACAGCTGAGCTTGACCACCGATACCGCCAAGGCCATCTCCCTTGGGACTATGGAGCAAAACCAAAATAATCAGACCCAAGCCAGATAAAACCCAAATAATTTGCAGGATTTGATTAACCATTCTTTTGACAATATTACGGCATTGAGAAGTTTTGAACTCTCCCTCGGTTAAAACAAAGGGGTTCTCAACTTGAAGTTTTATAGAGAAACTCGCACGGGTGTCCGGTTATTACGGACTTCCAACTCAGCGGGTTGGATCATAGAACGCCCAGTCATTTCTTTTGGCTGGGGGAGTTGCAAGATTTCCAAGATGGTCGGGGCAATATCTGCCAGACATCCATCACAGCGCAATGCAACTTCTGTTCCATGTCCAGGGATTTTTAATTTTTCCCCTTCTACTAGGATAAAGGGTACTGGGTTGGTCGTGTGAGCTGTCCAAGGATTACCTGTCTCATCGCGCATAGTCTCGGCGTTGCCGTGGTCAGCAGTAATCAGGGTAGTGCCACCAACTTTAATAATCCTATCAATTAAGCGTCCTAGGCAGCGGTCTACGGTTTCCACTGCTTTTATGCAGGCTTCTACATTGCCAGTATGCCCCACCATATCAGTGTTGGCATAGTTAATCACTACCAGGGAGTAAATGCGTTTTTCGATGGCTGCGATCACTTCATTGGTCACTTCCTTAGCTGACATGGCTGGTGCTTTATCATAGGTTGCTACCATCGGACTTTGCACCAATTCCCGGTCTTCACCCTCGAAGGGAACTTCTAGACCACCATTAAAAAAGTAAGTGACGTGGGCGTATTTTTCTGTTTCCGCAGTTCGGAATTGGCGCAACCCATGCTGGGCAATAACTTCCCCCAGAATATTAGTCAAGTTCTGAGGTTCAAAGGCCACCAATACCGGAAAATTGGGGTCATACTGGGTAAAGGTGGCAAAGGTTAGGGGTTTGATCTGTTCCCGTTCAAAGCCATCAAAGTTAGGATCCACCAAGGCTTGGGTAAGCTGTCGGGCTCTGTCTGGACGGAAGTTAAAGAAAATTACTCCATCTCCTGCTGTCACAGCTCCAGGAGTAAGCCGTGTGGGCAAGATAAACTCGTCAGTAATGTCTGACTCATAAGACTCCTTGAGGAATTCTGCTGCTGAGATAGCATTTCCAGGACCATCCTGAGTGATGACTTCATAGGCTTTTGAAATCCTTTCCCAGCGTCGGTCTCGATCCATGGCGTAGTAGCGACCACTAATAGTGGCTATGCATCCAATGCCAACTTGATCAATATAATCTTGAATTTTTTGAATTGCTTCAATCCCCTCGGTCGGTTTAGTATCACGACCATCGGTAATCGCGTGGATATAGACCTCAGATAGATTTTGGGCTTTGGCTAGCGCTAGCAATCCCAGGAGGTGATTGAGATGGGAATGCACCCCACCCTCAGAACACAAACCCACGATGTGCATCTTCCCACCCCGAGATTTAACCTCTCGGCATACTTGCACAAGAGCTTGGTTATCGTTTAAAGTGCCATTTTCCACCGCATCAGAGATGCGCACAAGTTCTTGAGGCACCACACGCCCAGCACCTATATTCAAGTGCCCCACTTCCGAATTGCCCATTTGACCCTCTGGGAGTCCCACGTCCTTTCCAGAGGTGCGAATTAATGTACTCGGATAGGCAGCCCAGAGGCTGTCCATTACAGGGGTGTTTGCTAGGGCTATCCC
Source organism: Moorena sp. SIO2C4 (assembly GCF_010672485.1). Taxonomy (NCBI): domain Bacteria; kingdom Bacillati; phylum Cyanobacteriota; class Cyanophyceae; order Coleofasciculales; family Coleofasciculaceae; genus Moorena; species Moorena sp. SIO2C4. The sequence continues at coordinate 6,584 of NZ_JAAHGN010000066.1, forward strand.
ATTGGCATCAGTTACTTCGCGGTAACCCCAACCGTCTAAGATAACTAGCACCACAGGAGAAACAGGTGCTTGCCTCATCATATCGCCTTTTATCCTACTCTTAATTGCACCGCGATCATATCATTCCAAATCCGCATATCCATGATAAATTTCGATTTTTATTAGGTTTGGGCTGCCAGAGTGAGGATAATCCTTAAATCTTTTCCTAGCATCGGTTTTGGCTACCCCAAGCTAATAGGAATTTATACTCGCAAATCAGGATCTAAATTATAAAAGCCTTACTCAGACAAAATTGGAAAATTCCTAAGCAAAATTACTTATAACAGCCTACATTTAAAAGGAACATAAGGGTAGGAAGGTTACAGACAATCATTTCGATCAACATGCCAAGCTATAAAATGAGTATGTATAGGTAATGCTTATGACTGTGCGATCGCATTTCCCGATATGACTGCCAATCTCACTTCTCCAGATTCCAGCCCCAGCTTGATTTCCCCTAGCATTTCTCTCCAAAAGAGTGTAGACTCCTTACCGACTACTTCCCCTCTGAAACTGGGAGTGATGGCTTCCGGAAGTGGCAGTAACTTTGAAGCGATAGCTAGTGCGATCGCAAACGGCCAACTCAATGCCCAAATCAGCGTGCTCATTTACAATAACCCAGGCATTAAAGCGTTAGCTAGAGCGGAAAAATACGGCATTCCAGCAGTCCTACATAATCACCGGATCAAAAAACGGGAAGATTTCGATCAACAAATTGTCAAAACTTTACAAGAGTATGAGGTGGAGTGGGTCGTGATGGCTGGTTGGATGCGAGTGGTGACACAGGTACTCCTAGACGCTTTTCCTAATCGGATTCTCAATATCCATCCCAGCTTATTACCTAGTTTCAAAGGCGTGCGGGCGGTGGAACAAGCCCTTGAGGCTGGGGTAAAAATTACAGGGTGTACGGTTCACGTGGTCAGTCTAGATGTTGACAGTGGTCCCATCCTTTTCCAGGCAGCTGTTCCGGTGCTACCCGATGATACCCCAGAAACCCTCCATGCCCGGATTCAAGTCCAAGAACATCGGATTCTAGTCGAAGCGATCGCATTAATCAATTTTTAACAAAATAGGGAGAGTTTGAGGGGGCGAAATTCCCCCACCTGGCCTACGGCCACGCTACGCGAAGGTTCAGGTATTGAAGTTACCGTAAGGATAGTGGAGCCTTAATCAAAAAGTTTTAACCCTTTTATACATAGCCGACCAACCATAAAGGCTCCACTATCCTAAGGTTTCGTCTCTGGGATGGATAGCCCCTTGGCCTACGGCCACGCTACGCGAACAAATACTATAAACCTGCTTCCTGACCCAGCTCTCTATATATTCTCCAACGCTTACCCCAGAGTCTTTAGCTGCTAGCTGTAACCATTTCCAAGTAGTGTCTGTAAGCCAGATTCCGTGCTGTCTTTTTATCTCGTCATAATGAGCAGGTGCTCCTCTCATTCTTTTCTGAGGATTTTTCCTTTTTGTGCTTGACATTTCTATTTACCATCAACTATACTAATAGTATAGCAAATAAAGAGCACAGAATTCAATGATGTGATTCCACTCATGGCGATTCTCAGGCAGACATTCCGTCTATATCCCAACAAAACAGCTACATCAAAGATGTTTTATGCAAGAAAACTTCACCAGTTACTCTACAACGCTGGGATAGCTGATCGCCGTTATGAGTGGAAAGCAAATAAAAAATCTATAGGATACCTTGACCAACAAAATTGTTTACCCGATTTCAAGAAATGCTGGCCGGAATACAAGGAGTTGTATAGCACTTCTTTGCAGGCTACTCTGAAGAGAGTAGACCTTGCATATAATCGGTTCTTTCAAGGGTTAGGTGGAATTCCAAAATATAAGCCAATTCGCAAATACTCCGGATGGACTTACCCTAGCAAGGCTGGTTGGAAGACTGACACTAACGGAAAAGATGGAACCTTGACGCTAAATGACCTCGGACTCACTATAAAGATGCGTGGTCAAGCCAAGTCTTGGGGGACACCAACGACTCTGACAATTACTTACAAGCCCAGTATAAATGCTTGGTATGCTTCAATAACTGTTAAGACAGAAACTCCTGATCCTAAATATGGCTCAGAATCTGACTTAAAATACGAGAAAATCGTAGCGTACGACCTAGGTACTGAGACTGCGATTACAGCCTTCAATGGCAGCGAGTTTGAGGAAATAGCTAACCGGCGTTTTACAAAGACTCTAGAACCTAAGGTAAAAGCTGCTGGCAAGGAAAAGCGTAGGAAGCAGGCTCCTAATTTCAAGAAAGGGATTAAGGCGTCTAAGCGTTGGAAAAAAGCCAACAAAAAGGAATCCCAATTGAATAGAAAAGCGGCTAACGCACGTAGAGATTGGCAACACGTCTTGATGCAGTCGCTCATGGGGGAAACCCCCAAGACCGCGCTGCATCGCAAGGTTACGTCAGATTTATCTAGTCGTTATGACATCGGCGTAACTGAGAAGCTAAACACAAAAGGAATGACCCGAAAAGCTAAGAAAGGGTCAAAAAGGAAAAAACAAAAAGCTGGATTGAACAAGGCTATTTTAGACGTAGGATTTGGCACTCTTAATAAAATGCTCACCTACAAAATTGAACTCAAAGGCGGAATTGTCCTTCAACTACCGACTAGACAATTAAAGCCATCTCAGCGTTGTCCAGAATGTGGAAAGGTTCACAAGAATTGGGCTGAACTGTCGAATAGATACCATGTCTGTGATGCTTGCGGCTTTGAACTTGATAGAGACAAGACAAGCACAATGGTAATGTTCAATGCAGCCCTAGGAAAACAGCCGGGGTACGGGACTGACCTCGATAAACGTGGATTTTCTAGCTCTACCTCAAAGACCAGTAAGCATACTGGATCGATGAGGCAACTAGGAAAGATGAAGCGTCAAAAATCACGTTCTAAGGACGGGTCTGCTGACACCCTGTCCTGGCCGTAGGCCACGCTACGCGAACGACCAGGACGGGGTAGTTCATTTGTTATTTAGCAAAGGGAGTCGGGAGTCGGGAGTCGGGAGTCGGGCATAAAAATTATCACAATTGATTAAAGATTATTATTTAATTTTTATTTAGTTGTTAATTTTTATTTGATTTTTAATTTTATATTTGGGATTTTTAATTAAATTTAATAGTCTTTTCTAGTCTATGTTGTATTTTCTAAATTACCCAATTTCCATACCAAACTAGACACAAAGTTGGTGACGATATGAGCTACTATTGGTACGAGTAAATTGTCTGTTGCTACCGCACTATACCCCAGAAGCAAACCAACAAGGGTTGCCCAAACTACATAGGGCCATTGTTGGATACCGCTTAGATGCAAAATCCCAAATAGCATACTGGAGGCTATGATACCGATAGCATTTAACCCTACTGCTGGCAACATCACACCCCGAAACAGTAATTCTTCACTCATACCGGGCAACAGTCCTAGCCACATTAAATCTGGTATGATTAGGGGCTTGAGAATTAACTTTAGGTATACTTCTGCACTCTGGCGATAAGCTGGCCAAAGACGATACACTAAGCCACTGGCTCCAGTAATTCCCAACCCCATGCCTAGTCCTATAAGTAGGGCATTGGGGGTAAATTTGATGGGCAGGAGACTCAGCTTACCTAGTTGCAGCCATAGCTTGGCAAAGATTAGTAACACTACGGCAGTTATACCCATTGCCACTAGTACTTGGATGCGGGTTAGGGGTTCAAGTTCGGGATTATCGGGAATTTGTTTTGTCACTAGGAAAAATGTAAGCGACGCAGAGTTGACACTCCCCGGCCTTTTGGTGCGAGGATTCTTTAGAGGAGATACCCAAGGGCATTGCTCGTAACAACCACATCGACTTCCCGTACCGTAGTACCAAGAAATCGGCAGTCCACTTGGCGGTGCCAATTGCCTCTACTCTCTCCAGCTTATTGCCATTGAGTCTACTTTAAAAGTTTTGATTTGATTCGCTCACCAAAAAGACTTCTGCTTGTAGAGGGCTGGGATTGGAGTCTTTGACCGAGCACCCATTTCGGGTAACTACCATTTAACCAAAGCGTCCCACTACTGGGATTTTCACCTTTTCTTTTCAGGTCACTGCGTCTACATAATTCTAACACAAAGCCGCCCTAGAAGAACGGGGTTTCAGACCCAATTTTTTGATGATAGGGATGGACTCAGAGCGTTAGGACTGATCCCAGCACGATGGGTAACCAGCAAGCCTAGAGCCTCTAAATATGAGTTTACTCGTATTGCTTTAATTCCCAAAGGTTCTGGAGGTACTTCCATGGTAGTTTGGTTTTCTTCAACGGCAATGATCTGGGTTTGCAACTGGCTAAAGCTTAACATTGCACTACCACCACAGGCGGTTGCTGGTATGACAATGGCATCTACATCATCAGCCCAAATGTCCCCTGGTTTTGAGGAAATCGTTTGAGAATCTGGATTAGCAAGGGAGGAGGGGGAATTTTTTTGGTTGACCACAAATTGGGGAGCGCGACTCAATCCTACTAAAACACAGGGTAAGAAGGTATAGCCCAATTCCTCTGCTGCTGAACGAGGTGACAATTTAGGATCGATGGGTAAAGGCATCAATGCTGGTGCATGAGCACAGGGAATTTGAAAGGTACGAACAATCAAGTGACTGATAATGGCTTCAGCACCAGCCAGGGGGTCTACGCCTCGACCATGACGGTAATCTTGCAATGCTTCACTATCAAAGTCATCGGGAAAACGCACTACTACTGCGATCGCATCTGCTCCAGCTTGCTCAATCAGGACTTGGGCTGCTCGCAATAAACTATCGGGATTTCCAATTGTTCCCCAACTGGCTCCAGATGCTGCTGTGCGCAGTTCTACATTTAAGGGAGCATCTGTAACTACGTAGTCGGTTAGATTCAGTCCTAGGGTAGCTCTGGTGGCATCTGCTGCTTGTAGGTGTCTCAAACGTAATTCCGGTTCAATCCCCTGATCCAGGAGTAATCCCACCCGGTTCTGATGTACAGGGCGTAATCCCCAGGATCCAGCGGCAAATTTGTCAAGGCCATAGCCTTCTACATAGAAGGCGTTGGGTAAGTTCCAGTACAACTGGGCACCATTGAGGACATTGGGATGGGTGATTAAGCGATCGCAAACTTGTGCGATCGCTCTAGCTACTGGCAAGGCATCCCCGGCATAGCCACCAATCGACGCTCCTACACCAGTAGGAATGATTAAAACAACGGTATAGGGACGCTGATTCACTTACTATTGACTGATTTAGTTACAATAGCTTCTACCGTAGCTTTCTCCTGCTCAGGGTCTACATGAGTAACCGCCCAGCGCAGGGGTTCTCCCCGTTCTTGTAGTTCTGCTTCAATGGCTTGGTGCAGTTCCTTAGGGGACTCTTGGAGGTCAATTTCTGCAGTAATGAAATGGGTTGTCATTGTTTTCTCCCTAATTCTAATTAGGATAATCTGGCTATCCTAATCTATGTGACATACTCCCACACTGAATCAGAGATTACAGTGTGGGCTTCTTGCCAACTCCACCCAACGGTTCGGATGCTCGGCAAGCTTTATTGACGACACGGGATGCCCCTCCGCACCGGAACAATACAACTCGTTCTATTTTTCAGTTAGTAGGTGGCGGTTAGCTCTTAATTTGACTACCCTACTATTTTCATCATAGACGGTAACAAAGTATCAAAGTTCGTTTCCGCCATTCATCCCACGCCAACCTTGCTCCTAGGGAGCCGCTACGCGAACGGTGCGGACGTGGGGCATAAGCGCGGATGAAGCTAACCATTCAGTCTAGCTATTAGGCTAATGGTATTTGATTATATAGCAGCATAGACCTTATGAAGGCTGACCAAACTGCCGGTCATACACTTCATCTTCTTTTGAGGTGTCAAATTTCAGGTTAGAGCGGGGATAAGCTACACACAGCAGCACATAGCCTTCTGCTTGGAGTTCTGGCCCTAAACCCATACCATCGGTTTGGTCTACACTGCCTTCTGCTACTCGTTTGGCAGCGCAAGTGGTACAGACTCCAGCCGTGCAGGAACTGGGTAAATCTATCCCCGCCCCATAGGCAGCTTCAAGAATTTTTTGATCCTCTGGCACCTCTATAGTGTATGTGTTGCCTTCGTGATTAAATTCGACGGTGTAAGTCTTGGGCATTGTATCAATTAAAAGCTGGATTCTCCGAATCCTATGAATAGGACAGGGAGGGTCACTGGCTTATTTTAGCGCTTTGTGGCATCCAAATTAAGCTGCTGCCTTCATTGGTCAATTGACTTGAGTACAAGGGACAACTCTATATTAGAATTTGGGCTAATTGTCAATATCATGGTGATCTAATCCCAATTCTTACGGCTCACACGGCTACAGATCAATTTCAGATGGCCATCTCCCCATCTGCATCTGTCATCTTACGGCGAAGTCTGGCGTTCCGTCAGTCAAGTAATGAATAGGAGTAGAGTGGGCATCCTGCCCGCCGGAAAATCTATTGAAACTGGCAAGATGCCAGTTCCACGCCTGATGCCCATTCTACAGGTGCGACCCGTGGCGAATTTAATAATTAGATGCGGAAAGCGCACCTACGCTTCAAATCATTCCATTATTAAGCAACGCCCGAAGCCTAGTATTGACTAGAGAATATTAGTCCTGACGTCATTGCTAAACAGTAGAATCAGGTTCTTAATGAAGTGTTGTCAACAGCTGAGTAGGTGATCTGTTTACTGTAATTGATTGGTTGATCAATCTTGCTTGGATTTGGCAAAATTTTTTTGACTTATTCGCTGTTTTATGATAAACACTGATTTGATTCATCGACAATTGTTGACTAAACGCAATTTAAGGATTATACCTCTGGGGAAAATCATCCTTAAATCCTGATCAGGTCTGAGATAAACATTAGTTAAGTTTCCGCAGATTTTTATTTAAAAAAGTTATTACAAAAAAGAACTAAATTGTCCGGAAAGATCTAGCTTAATAAGAATATGTATTTAGTGCATAACTACAGCTATTCTAAATCATTTGTAAACTATGCAAAATCATAAATCGTTGCTGGCTAAGGGTTATAGCTATATCTTTGGCCAGTAAATTTCACGAAATATATATAATTGTAATAGTACTTTTGGCTAATCAACTAGTTTAAAATTATCAATCGTTGCTCGCTAAAAATTAATTAAATAATATACTACAAAAAAAATAAATAACTAAATCGTATTTATTTTTAGGAGTGGGCTTCGATGGTCCTGTTGATCTCAGTCTCTCCCCGCTACACTTTGTTCAAGTTTGAATTTAAACGGCAGGAAAGTGAGTAAAGGGGAGATTTTGTGTCTATTTTGTATAGGGGTTAATGGGGTTAGGTAAATTTTTTAGGGAACAGGGAACAGGGAACAGGGAACAGGGAACAGGGAACAGATAAGAGGGGAAAAATCCTGTGTACCTGATTATAATACAAACCGCTATAGTAAAGCTAAAAAATATGGTTCTTCAGTACCTAGTATGCTAA
>NZ_JAAHGN010000660.1:0-4248 GCF_010672485.1 Moorena sp. SIO2C4
CATACCTATGAGCTACACAGGATGTTTTCCTACTCCCGACTCCCTCGGTGCGCTTTCCGTAGGCGAATTAAATTCGCCACGGGTCGCACCGCTCCCGACTCCCCATCTCCCCATCTCCCCATCTCCCCATCTCCCCACCTCCCCATCTCCCCATCTCCCCATCTCCCCATCTCCCCACACCCGGTCACCCCACACCCCACATACGCTAGTTGAGTCTATTACCTTATATATATATATATGCTTCCCTTCTTCAGAGGTATTTTGCGATCCTCTGTAGGAGCCGCTGCGTGAACGCAAAAGCGAAGGAACGAATATTAGATGAACAACCAATCAGTCAACTTAACAGCTAAGAAGACTAACAGTAAGCTTACGATCCTATTTGATGGGGGGTCTCGTGGGAATCCTGGAATAGCTGGTGCTGCTGCTATTATTAAACAACCAGGAGCTCAAACTATTAGCGTTAGTAAATTTTTCCCTCATGCTACCAACAATGAGGCCGAATATAACGGAGCTATTCTTGGGTTGGAGAAAGCCTTGGAAATCGGTGCTGGGCAGGTAGTCCTAAAAGGAGATTCTCAACTGGTTATCAATCAGCTTAAAGGTACCTGGAGAGTTAAAACACCCCACTTACGACCCTTATGGACAAAAGCTAAGTCACTTCTGAATCAGTTTGACTCTGTTAAATTGGAGTGGATTCCCCGAGCACAGAATTCAGAAGCCGATGCCGCTGCGAATCAGGCTATGGATCAACGCAAAGGGGTTAGCGCTGTAAGAAATAAAGCCACTGGGTTGCCCAAGGTTCAACCTTCTTTACCAAAACTTGCTGACCAGTTCTCTGAGTTGCCCAAGGTTCAACCTGTACCAAAACTTGCTAACCAGATCTCTGAGTTGATTGCGGACGCAAAAAATGCTAAATTTAAAAATTTACTTAAGTTAAAAAGTGGTCGGGATGAGTTTACTAGCAAGCGATTACCCACCCTAAAGGAAATGGTACCTGCTTCTGTTCAAAATGCGATCGCATCGGCTATGGCTGATGCTGATGACTCTACCTTAGCCAAGGTATACCGCTGGTATCTTAGAGGATTACCCGCAGACCTAGCCATTAGAAAAGTCCAGGTCGATTTAGAAGTATCTGAAAAGATTATCGAGCGTCGAAAAAAAAATCAACAAACCCTCTAATTATAACACATGATTATCGCTTTAGCAATCCTAGGTAATTTGTAGTAATAAGGAAAAACTCTGAACAAGCCCTCAGTACTTACTAATTAGTACTAGATTTCTTCTACAAAATGCGACTGGTTCACCATTGGGATGGCGAACGCAACCGTGGCTTTTGCCTGTGATCGATATCATAGGCGGAAAGCAAAAGATCAGTTATTATTGTGGTTACCAGACTCACCTGGCTAGGTGTGGGGTTAAGCTCAAACCTAAAAAAATACTAAAAAGCTATTGTTGAGAGTTCCTGACAGGATACATAAAAGCGTAAGCATATGCGCTACGCGCACGCGTGCGCGTTCAGCGGTCAGCGGTCAGCGGTCAGCGGTCAGCCAAAGGCTTACGCTGCTTGAGGTGCCGTCAGCTTTTTGGCACAGGCCACAAGCGCTGTGATTTCACTCAGATTAAACAAATGGTTACCTGTTTTATTCAAAAGCACCTCAAGTAGCGTGGCACAGGCTTCGACGCATCGGACCTAACCCATAAGCTGATACGCGACACGCTGATAGCTAAAAGCTGATAGCTGATAGCTGACGGCTGAATGCTTACATAAAAGCTATCTATAAGTGCTTCACTACAGCAGTAGAAGCTCAGAGCTAATCCAACAGGAGTTCAAAAAATTGGTTACTAAGAAACGGTGACCCCAAGTAGGGTATTTGGCTAGCTGGTTCTTGCGTAGGCAGAACAAAATGTCTTTCACATGGCCATCTTTGATCAAGCCACTCGTCAAGGGCTTTTTATTTATTGCAATATCTAACTGGTTAAGTCATGGAAGCACATCGATTACATCAAGCAATAACCTATCAAAATGTCATGGAAATCTTAGTGGCTCAGGAAGTAGAGCGTCAAAAGTCTCGACTTTCCCCGAAGCTAGCTAAGTATATAAACCATGTAGAAGTGGCTACCTATGCCCTCAATCGTTTACCACCTCTGTATGCTTCCTGTGAAGAGGGGAGGCGTCAGCAGCAGTTAAAGGGTAACAAAAAACTAAGGCAGCAGATTACTACTACTGTGCGTCAAGCCTTTGCTGCCGTGCAACGAGACCCGATCAGACTCTGTACACCGATCAGACCACAAGAAGAAACCGAATCTCTAGCGGCTAAACTGGCTCTGCAAGGAATCCGGGAATTACTCAAAAATAAAGAAATAACATGGTATAATCTGGTCAGTATTGTCAGGCAAACCCTGATTAGAGCAACTCAGATCAGAAAAAATCGGCAAAAAGAGCAGCCAAGAGACCCAATTTATGGTTGGAGTGACTCTCGTTACCAGCTCTAAGTTTGCGATCGCGTAGCGTGACCTACGGTCAATCGCGTTCACAGCTTGACAGGTTGACAAGTTGAAGGTTGACAGGTTGATCACTTGAAGGTTGACAGGTTGATCACTTGAAGGTTGACAGGTTGACAGGTTGACAGGTTGACAGGTTGACAGGTTGACAGGTTGACAGGCTATAGTCTCCAAACCAGCGTTTTAGATTTATGTCTAATATCATGTTGGGATAATTACCCTTAATAAAAATCTCCCCATCTCCCCATCTCCCCACACTTCCCACCCTCCCTATAATTATGGGTATTCAACCTGACTTGATATAACTGGGTATCTAATGCTGCACTTTAACTATTCTACTGTGATCAATGCACCAGTTGAGATAGTTTGGACCTTTCATGAGCGAGATGATATTCTCGATCTGCTCACTCCACCCTGGCAACCAATCCAGGTGATCCGTCGTGAGGGGGGTTTAGGGATTGGAGCAGTTTCGGAATTTCGGATTTTTCTTGGTCTAATTCCCTTAGAGTGGATTGCTGTTCATACCGAGTATGAGCAATACCGACTCTTCAGTGATCAACAACAAGAAGGACCCTTTGACTATTGGGTTCATCGCCATCAATTTATTCCAGAAGATCAGAAAACTAGGCTAACTGATTCCATTGAATTTGCCTTACCAGGAGGAGCGTTAGTCGAAGATATGTTTGGTTGGTTAGTAACGCTGCAATTAGAGCAAATGTTTCGCTATCGCCATAAAGTAACCCAACGAGAATGTTCTAAGTTGGTGAATTGAGTAGGGTTAGTAGGAAACGGGCAAGATGCCCATTCCACGGAAACGGGCAAGATGCCCATTCCACCCACCGGGTCAAACTCAAAGTATGGAACAGCGAACAGGTAAAAATAATCAGATTTGATGCTTTCAGTACTAAAATTGATTGTTATCGCCTCCCCTATTACGTTTTTTTGTACTGATGTCAGGTAAGCATTCAGCTATCAGCTAATGCGCTACGGAAACAGCTAAAGGCTTGTGGCCAACGGCTGACGGCTGATAGCTGACGGCTGAATGCTTAGGTTTCATCTAACAATTTCTCCCTCATTTCCTTTAACTCTTCCTTGGAATCCTTCGCGAATTGGACACTAGTAATAGTCCCCAAAACTCCGCCCGATGCTGTCAAGCTTGCTTCCGATACTTTGTCAATATACAAAAGCCCGACACCAAATAAAGTCATCAACGCTGATGCAGCAGTTACACCAAAAGCAAGGTTGAAACTATATTTTGCTTGTCGTAATAATTCCCAGTCGGTTTCTTTTTTGATGTCACGTTTGATATCACGGTTGTCATCCTTAATTTGTCGCTTCTTATGAAAACTAAACGCCATTGTTGATCTCCTCAATCGTGTATTGTTTGCTTTTGATATTCCTATCCTATTCAAAGGAAACTATCTACAGCAAGGGCAGATGGGTTGAATTTATGTTAGCTTTTGCCCTATTGGGTTTTAGGGAGCAGGGAGCAGCGATGCAGCGCCGCCAAAGGGGGTTTCCCCCAAGACCGCGCTGCATCAAGACGGGAGCAGAGAAGAAAAAAAAGGGAACAGAGAAAAATCCTGTATACCTCCTAGCTATGAAAAATGCTGTAAAATAGATTAGGGCAAATAGGTAAATCAAGAAAACCTATCTGCCCTAATTAAGCATTCAGCTATCAGCGTGTCGCGTATCAGCTATCAGCTTATGGGCTATGGGCAAGCTACGGAACTTTTGAAGAAAACA
>NZ_JAAHGN010000661.1:0-4247 GCF_010672485.1 Moorena sp. SIO2C4
TCGCGCAGCGTCGGCTTTGCCGAATCCAAAGATGCTAAAGTTCCCGAGTAATCAGGGAATAAATTCCTGTTCGGGCTAACCCCATAGATAGAATCTAGGGGCTTGCGCCCTCAGGGTTTTCGGTCAAGAGCAATTTTTTAAAAAAAAACAGGGACATTACTGCCCCTGATGCCAATTTCATTAAATCCTGCTACACACCGAAGAATAAACATCTGTAGCAAGCATTGAGGAAATCGGTATAAGCCTACCCGAGAGCTTTAGTCGATGAATGGGACCCAGAAGCAATATCTCGCTCCCTCTCCCACAACTCGCCAGGTATCACCTTGGCGCACTGGAAAGGTGAGTGAGGAAAGAGCAGGATACTGATGATCACCATTGTAGTTAAATCGCGTTTCTACTCGGATTATATTCCCTGGTGTAGTTGCTATTGCCGATGAATCTTGATCTGGCAATGAATTGGTATTACAGACCACTATGCCGGCTGATTCTGCAAAGTATTCTGTATTTGGTTTCCGTAGCTCCCATTCTCCAAACTGGGTGGCACTAGCTGGATAGGAGAAAGCAAATAGGAACAGAACAGCTAACACACACAAGGACAGAATTTTTCCTAATTTTGGCATTTGACTATTTTAAGATGAACGATCTTTGTGAATTCGAGAGCTTATGTCTCAAACATAGCTAATATAGCAGATAAGCAGGTACACAAAATTAATTGCAAATTTTACAAAACTCAAAGCCTAGCAGGGTAAGGGTTACAGAGATTTGGAGTAGGCAATTAATTCTGTGTAGGTGCTTAAAACAAGTAGTAGGGTGCGTTAGGGGCGGACGTGCCCTTATTTTTCGCCTCGAGCGCCAGGGTTGGGATAGTCTGCCCCGTAACGCACCACCAAAAGGCTCGCCCTGATTTTATCGGTAGGCAGGATAGGGGCAAGATGCCCGTTCCACCAAGATGCCCGTTCCACCAATATGCCCATTCCACCAATATGCCCCTATAGTTTTAGAGGAATGCGTTCGCGTAGCGTGACCAAAGGTCAATCGCAAACATAAATCCCTAAATTACATGGGATAATCATTCAGCTATCAGCATTCAGCGAATGCGCCTTTGGCTGACGGCATTAGGCTGACGGCTGAATAAGCTGTTTTAGTAAACTTTTGCCTCTTGGCTCTTGCCTTGCGCGTAGCGCTATATATGTCAAATCCTTAACCCAAAATGCGACACAATTATGAAACACTTAATTAATGTATAACTACCAAGACTATAAAAACAATACACAAGATGAGCACCCTGTTCAGCCTGAAAGTTTCATGTGATCTAGAAACCTACAGAACAATACTCATCCCAGGCACCGCTTCTCTGTACAAATTAGCAGAGACTATTACTAAGTATTATGGTTTCTTTTTCGACCATGCCTTCGGATTTTATAACAACATCGATAATTATTACGAAAGCACCGAAGTCTATACCATTTTCGCAGACAGCACTGATGGATTTGGTGATCCAGACCGAAAAGAAAAAAGTGTCCGCAAAACCAAAGTTAATCAGGTTTTCAAGAAAGACAAAGAGATGTTGTTTCTCTTTGATTATGGGGATGAGTGGTTATTCCACATTCTTTGTCTTGATGACGAGGTAGCTCGGGAACCGAGAAAACGGTATCCCAAATTAATCGATCAGAAAGGCGAGGCTCCCGAACAATACCCAGATTATGATGAAGAAGACTATGATGACGACTATGATGAAGAGGAATAATTCATCTCTAGACCTAATGGTGCGTTACGGTGCGGCTGTTTCAACCAGGGGCGAAGAGGGGGAAAATCATGGCTCGCCCGCCCCTAACGCACCCTACACCTTCAACCTTCAACCTTCAACCAAATAAACCTTCAACTGATGGTGCGTTACGGTGCGGGCTGTTTCAACCAGGGGCGAAGAGGGGGAAAATCATGGCTCGCCCGCCCCTAACGCACCCTACACCTTCAACCTAATAAACCTTCAACCAAATAACCTTCAACCTTCAACCAAATAACCTTCAACCAAATAACCTTCAACCTTCAACCAAATAAACCTTCAACCTAATAAACCTTCTAAACCTTCAACCTAAACACTTCACCCAAGCCTCCCTGACCTCAGGTGAACCATACCAAATCCCCTTCCTTCTAGGAGAATGTAGCACCTCATCAAGAGTAATATTAGTCGCTCCAGCCAAATGAGCAGCAGTAATCGGAGTAATCCCATCTCCCCAGCAATTCCCTTCTCCACAAGTGAGCTTGTAACTGTTGTAAGCCAACCAGCTGCCTAAACGTCGCTTACCATAAATTGCCTTACCAGCGACACAAATATAATTGACATCTTGGTGAAACGCCCCTGGATAGTTATCATTAACAAAATCAAGATTGCGTTTAGTCCAACGTTCCTGACTCATATGAGGTGTACCCAGAGTCACCAAGGTAGAGATATAGGAATGAGCATTCCATAACCCTACCGAGTCATCACTAACATCTCGATGAATCGTGTAAGGCTTTTCTCCTAGATAGATCCTGGCAATCCAACCACCAGCAGAGTGACCGATTAAATTAATCTGTGGCGTGTTATGCTTCTCCAACTGCTGTTTAACAGCTTGGTCGATTTTTCGCAAAATTGGCACCACAGAGCGACCACCGAGGGTAGGAAACCAATCCTGTTGGCGTATTGGTACAGTAGTTGCGGCAATCCCTAGCTGTTGTAGTGATTGTTCTAAATCACGGTATTCACTAGCGCTAGCAAAATAGCCCGGTAAAATAACAGTTGGTAATGGCATCGGTGGTAATTTTAAATTTTATAGATAATTTTAAACTTTTGTGAAACTAGGTACACTTTATGGTATAAGTGTCGGACCTGGGGATCCTGACCTGATCACCCTCAAAGCACTACGTATATTGAAACAGGCACCAGTAGTAGCCTTTCCTACTGGAGTCCGTGGAAAACCAGGAATGGCTCAACAGATTGTCGCTCAATGGTTGGAGAATCATCAGGTGCAGTTACCCTTGACATTTCCTTATGTGCAGGATACCGCTATCTTGACCCAAGCATGGCAACTTGCTGCTGAGCAAGTCTGGAATTATCTAGGATTAGGGCAAGACGTAGCATTTGTGTGCGAAGGAGATGTGAGTTTTTACAGCACATTTACCTATTTGGCACAGAGGCTACAGCAGTTACATCCTCAAAGCCTGATTCAAACTGTACCAGGGGTATCTTCCCCCATGGCTACAGCATCGGTTTTGGGATTACCCTTGACCATTCGTGATCAGCGCCTGGTCGTGCTACCAGCTCTCTATAATGTGGATGAACTGGAAAAGGTTTTGGATTGGGCAGATGTAGTAGTCCTGCTCAAAGTCAGTTCAGTTTATCAGCAGGTGTGGCAAGTGCTGCATCGACATCAGTTGTTGGAAAATGCCTATGTGGTAGAACGAGCAACTCTACCGGAGCAGGTGATATATCGTAATTTATGCGATCGCCCTAATCTGGCATTACCCTATTTTTCTCTGCTAATTGTTAAGGTGAACCAATAGATAGCAAACCAAGAGATAACAATGTTTCAGCCATCGATGTAGTTGTCAAAATAGTTGTTATAGCTAGCCCGAGCACGATCACTCACTCTTATTTGCCAAGACTGAATTGAATAAGCATCTCCTCAGCCGAGAGCTTATTAGCAACCATGGAAATACGTCAACAATAACTGCCATGTCCGATGCTTCTTTAATTAAAAACATCCCAGAAATGCTGAGTCACCCCCTAGTGATTTCTGTTACCGCCTCTCTGGGGGTTCATATGCTAATCGTACCGATCTTAGGTGATTTGTTGAAGAATCAAAAGCCTAAGGAAGACTCAATGGTGCAAGTGTTGGAGTTAAGCCCTCAACAACTGAGCCGTGTTCCCAAGTCTGCTGCACCACCACTTACCCTGCCAGCTCTACCGAATGCCAAAACTCCGACCAAGCCCTCCATCCCTTCGTTATTTAATCCTTTCCCACCCCCTCCACCACCGCTACCTTCAATACCTGCTCTAAAGCCCCTGAAAATTCCCAAATCCCCACCTCTGAGATCCCTACCGATAAAACCCTTACCCTCAATTGGTAAGTATCCTTTACCACTGCTAAACCGCAAAAGACCGATTATCACCAGAGGGTCTTTCCCGATCCAGCAGCTACCACCAAAACCCAGGACACCACTACCAGCCCCACCACCGCGACCTAACTTCACATTCGATACAGAGT
>NZ_JAAHGN010000662.1:0-4225 GCF_010672485.1 Moorena sp. SIO2C4
ATAAAGGTAACTCTGAGACTACTTGTTGGGGATTTTCCACAATTGCTGATAACAAGTTTTGGAAATGAGTGGCCATCCGTTTAATAGTAGACCCATCAAATAAGTCCGTGTTGTACTCCCATATACCCACCAATCCTATCTCTGTTTCTGTCATTGACAGGGTTAAATCAAACTTAGCAATAGTACTGTGTTGATTTAATTCACTCAAGGTTAGATCTGGTAAGTCTAATTTCCCCATCGGTGCATTCTGCAGCACAAACATCACCTGGAACAGGGGGGCATGACTTAATGACCGTTGGGGCTGTAATGCTTCGACCACCTGTTCAAAAGGTACATCCTGATGTTCATAAGCGTTGAGTGTGGTTTCCCTGACTTGCCTGAGCAACTGGGAAAAACTGGGATTATGTTCAAAACGAGTTCTCAACACCAAGGTATTGACAAAGAAGCCAATTAGTGGCTCTATTTCACGGCGGTTGCGATTGGCTATCGGTGAACCAATTAAAATATCAAATTGTCCACTGTAACGATACAGTAAGGTGGCAAACGCTGCCTGCAGGGTCATAAATAAGGTACTACCTGCGTTCACAGACAACTGTTGCAGCTTCTGGGTTAGTTCAGCGGTTAAAGTAAAACTTTCACTACTCCCCTGGTAACTCTGAACATGGGGACGAGGACGGTCTGTTGGCAGTTGTAATAATTCTGGAGCATCAAATAATGCCTGTTTCCAATAATTGATTTGGGTTTCATTGATTTCCCCACTTAACCATTGTCTTTGCCAAAGGGCAAAGTCGGCATATTGAATCGGTAATTGAGGTAAGGGGGATGGAGCTCCTACACAAAAGGCTTGATATAAACTTGAGAGTTCTTCGATTAATATTCCCCTCGACCAACCATCAGAGATTATGTGGTGCATGGTCAGCACTAACACATACTCACTGGTGTCTAGTTGCCATAATTTACAACGGATTAATGGTGCTATCTCTAGGTCAAAGGGGGTTGTTGCTTCCTGTTGTACAAGTTGCTGTAAGATAGTTTCCCGTAAGGGTTCTGGGTATTGTTGTAAGTCCACCACATTGATGTTAATGGTGCTGTCGGGGTGAATTACCTGTGTTGGTGTGCCATTAATAGTGGAGAAACTTGTCCGTATTACTTCGTGACGACTGATTATTTCTGATAAGGCTTGTTCTAGGGCGTTAATGATCAAGTTGCCAGTGATTCTAAAGGCTGCTGGTATGTTATAAGTGACACTAATTCCTTCTAGTTGGTTGAGGAACCACAGTCTTTTTTGAGCCGATGATAGGGGTAATTGTTCACTATCGGTTCTTGGTTGAATCAAAGGAAGACTTAATTGGTTTTCTGTGGTCAGTAATTGGGTTAATTTCGGCGAAATAAGAGCGATTGTCGGGCTT
This sequence comes from Moorena sp. SIO2C4, assembly GCF_010672485.1. NCBI lineage: Bacteria > Bacillati > Cyanobacteriota > Cyanophyceae > Coleofasciculales > Coleofasciculaceae > Moorena > Moorena sp. SIO2C4. The sequence continues at coordinate 1,410 of NZ_JAAHGN010000662.1, forward strand.
TCAAATACTTGTCTTAGGGGTATTTCTCTGTTGAAGGTTACTCGCAGTTGGGAAATTAATTGAGTGGCAAGTAGAGAATGTCCTCCGATTTCAAAGAAGTTGTCATGTATTCCTACATCTTTCACTCCTAGAACCAGAGCGAAGATGTTGGCGATTATTTCTTCGGTTGGGGTGCGTGGTGCTACGTATTCAGGCTGGGATAAAGTTTTCTGCCACTGGCCTACGACATTCAAACTCCCTTCTAAAAATCCTTGCTTACAAGCACGCCGTTGAATTTTACCACTAGACGTCTTAGGAATACTCCCCGTCTTCAACAAAACCACCCCATCAACGTCTAATTCATGTTCTGTTGATACGGCGATTTGAATTTCTCTAACTACCTCATCTGTGTTCAGCTTCCGTAGGTAAGTTCGTTCCACCTCACCAGCAACCACCAAGCGTTCCTCTCCTTCTCTCTCCACAGAAAAGGCAGCACTACAATGACTTCGTAAAGCAAGATGGCTGTTTTCAACTGTTAATTCAATATCTTGGGGATAATGATTGCGACCTCTAATTATAATTAGATCCTTTAGTCTTCCTGTAACAAACAGTTCCCCCTTACTAGAAAATCCTAAGTCCCCTGTACGTAAAAAAGGTCCATCCCCTGTATCTTTCAAGTAAGCTTGAAACGTTTTTTGTGTGGCTTCGGGGCGATTCCAATACCCAGAAGCTACACTGCTACCGCTAACCCAAATTTCCCCAATTTCTTCAGAAGCACTACGACAACAGGTTTGTGGATTAACAATTATAACTTTGGTATCAATCTCACTTCTACCACAACCAACAATAGTTCGTTTTTCTAAATGTTTCTCATCAGCAAATTCTACAACGTAATTTTGTTCTAGAGCAGTGGCATCAATATGATAGTAAATCGGCTTATCTTTAGCGCGTACAGCAGAAATCTTTAGAGTTGCTTCTGCCATGCCATAAGCGGGACAGAAAGCCCTTTTGTTGAATCTACTGACTTCAAAAACTTGTGCAAACTTCTCTAAAACATCGGCTCCAACAGGTTCTGCTCCATTAAGAGCCATGCTCCAACTACTGAGGTCTAGCTGATTCCTTTGTTCTGGAGTTGTTTTTTCGACACACAGTGCATAAGCAAAATTAGGTGCGCCACTATGAGTCCCTCCGTAATCAGAAATCGCCTTTAGCCAGCGAATCGGTTTTTGTATGAAGGACGCTGGTGGCAGCATAATACATTTGCATCCCTTGTATATGGCTTGGAGCATCCCGTATATGAGTCCCATATCATGGAATGTTGGGAGCCAAGTTACAATTACACTATCCGAGTTATGCTCCCATCCGCGATCTAGGTCTGTGGAATTTTGGATCAGATTCCCATGAGTAACCATTACCCCTTTGGGTGTTCCTGTAGAACCGGAAGTATATTGCAAAAACGCCAAACTCGACCGCTTTATTGATTTAGGTACAAACTCGCCCCGATTAGTTTCAATGGTATCTGTAGCTACCCACTTCAAGTCGGATGATAACTCAGGTTCCCGTTCCCACCTTCGATCAATGTCAGCCAATATTGATGTAGTTGTAAGTGCTAGCTTCGCTTGGGCATCATTGGCAATAGAAAGCAAGCGAGACAACTTTTGATTACGCCTGGGAGGATAAACCGGAACGGCGACTACCCCAGCATATAAGCATCCAAAGAAAGCACTAATGAACTCTAATCCAGAAGGGTATAACAATAAAGCTCGTTCTCCTGGCATTGATTGGAGATGAGATGCGATCGCTGTTGCTTGTCTATCTAATTCGCCGTAGGTAAGACTTCCTGAGGGGGTTTCTCCGTTTTGCAGAAAGATATAAGCAAGCTGATTAGGCATAGTACGCGCTCTATCGCCTAATAAATCAACTAAACTCAAGAATTTCGACTCCCCATTGGGGAAATAATTTACACAACTCGCCACTCTGCTACTCCCAATACAAGCAGTTCAAAAAATTCAGATACCAAGAATTCTTTAATCAAGTTGTCAGTCCAAAGTCAAGCCAAAGAACTAGTTGAATTATTTAGCTTACTCACGGCTCGTAACTTGGCTGCGTTTGTGTTCGACCCAGGTGCTTATTAGGTCAAGGTATTACCACCTTACTAAGGGCGATAAGTGAGTGATTGTGCGTTGAAAGTGAGAGCATCGAATTAGGTTATATAGTAAGACAAAACGATCAGGCAAATTAATCGAGCAATTTAGCTTTTAGTGCTCAAGGTAGAGCTGGCAAATCCCTAGTATTCGTGTTCTGCGTACGCCATTATTGCCAAGTCGTTAGGAAACCAATATTATTCTAAATAGTACTTTGGGAGAGGTGTTTGCTTGTGAAACAAAACTTTACAAAAATTAGCCCATGTTTACGATATTTATAGGGCTCTTCCAGAGTGACTATGCCGTCGTGTTAGTTAAAACAACGAAGGATTGGCAAGACTGGGATGATCATCTTAAGAGACTGGAACAACTCCATACTTCAGGTAACTATGACGGGGTTAAATACCAGGTAGTTTTTCGATTAGTTGATGCCGCTGATTATGGCATTACTCAACAGCGGTAACGGGTGTTCGTTGTTGGCATCAAAGAAGAGTTAACTTTCCCTAAGTCTTTCCCGAAAAAAAACCTTTTATTGATAGCTTGTCGATTAGATTAAATTAAAATTCAAAAAAAATAGCCGTAGAAATAATATCCACAGGTGCGACCCTCAGGTCGCACCTGAGGTAAACAGAATTTTTTCCCTGTTCCCGTCTTGATCCCAAGCGCGAGTGGGGGAAACCACGGCAGACCGCG
>NZ_JAAHGN010000663.1:0-4220 GCF_010672485.1 Moorena sp. SIO2C4
TGTTTCCCCCAAAGTTGGGGGGCTAGGGGGGCAAAATTCAGTATCAAAAAACTTGGGAGATCTCCTCTTAGCTTTCTTTGCTAGCTTTGTGTTAGAGATACCCTTAATTCAACAAATCATGAGGTGGGATATGACAGTATTACGAGAATCACTTAGGTGCGCTTTCCGCATTAAGAATTAAATTCGCCACGGGTCGCACCTCTGGTATCAAGAGATTTTACAAGAGGGTCTTGCTCAAGGCATCCAACAAGGGATTGAACAAGAACGTCGAGGCAGTTTAGAGCGCATCCTTAAACTGCGATTTTCCGAGATTCCTGTCGAGATATCCGTCAGAATTCAAGCCTTAACTCTTGAACAATTAGAAGAGTTGATGGCCACAGCATTAACGGTTAACTCCCTAGATGAGAAAGCGTGAACATTTGCCCAATTAATTAAATAAGGCCACACCCCACCTCGACCGTGGGGTGGGTTTTCCTCTTGATTTTACAACTCCGATCAGTGACAGAACAGAGATATTCGCGCATCACCTCAAGTAGCACCATCTGTAGCGCATTAGCTGATAGCTGATAGCTGTTCGCACCTCAAGCAGCGTGGCCTTTGGCCAAGCGTGCGCGTAGCGCATTAGCTGATAGCTGATAGCTGATAGCTGATAGCTTACCTAAATTATAAATTTTTCCGTGATACTTATATCTCCCAATTTTAATCTGACACTGAATCGTTCCTCTGGTTGGCAACTGAAATCAATTTGGATCTTGTCGTTAGTTTTTCCAGCTTGAGCTTTCATACAAGAATTTCCCGATTCATCGAGTAAATTTACCTGCAAATCTGGTGGTAAATACATTGAATCACCCGCAGGATATAGCCGCATAAAAATATCAATATCTTCAGTATCAGGAGGTTGGAAATTCACTTGCAGCAGCAGGACTACCCCTTGACCAGCTAAGTCCATTAGCTTGGCTCGCATTGTTGATCTGTCATTACCTCTTAAAGCCTGTATGCTCGGTTCTTGCTTGGAGCGCCGCTTGATACCTAACTCCGATCCTCTGAAGGCAGTAACCGTTTTGAAACTAGACCTGTACCTATACTCAGGTAAAAGTGATGCTGGTGGTTGCCAATCTGCCTGAAATATTTCTTCAAACCATTGGGTTACCCTCACCGATTTCTTAATCCAATCAATCTTGTCAATTAGTGTATCGAGAGATTCAAGCTTTTCTAGGGGTAAAGGGTCTAGGGATTTAGCGATCGCATGATACGGAGCAAATCCCAATAACTCTACCTGGTCTAATTGCTCACTGAACTGCACTGCCACATAGCCAATCCGGTCTTCGGTCACTTCTAGTGGCACGTTCAAGGCTGACTGACCTGGTAGCACTGGACGACATTCCAATTTACCAATGTTGGGCAAAACCAGATCAGCTACATCAAACAATACTCTTAAACCCGGATTCCAACAATCACTTTGAGCAAGATTACTGGGAATCTCGAGCCATTTAAGATAGTTGTTAACAGCATAAACTGCTAAAGTATTGAGATAGACGTGTTTTCCCTTCCTAGGGGTGGCTTGTTCAGCAGCAAACTGTGCTGCATAACTATGAGCGTATGGGCTAATATAAACCTTAATGTTAGTTAATTCTGTAATAGTCATGGTTGATATCCAAACGTTTCAGCAATGTCTTTTAGCCTTGGCAGGCATTTTTTCTTCCAGTGAGAGTAGAGAGTTTGTTGGTTAGCCTTAAATTCTCTAGCAATCTCAGCAATTCTTTGGGGTGGTTCTTGTACTAGCAACCGCATTGCTAATAGCTGACAATTACATTTGGGATATTTGCGGGGATGACAACTGATTAGTTTCCCATCTGGATCGTTTTTAATTTCTTCGAGAATCCCTTGACTTAGACGCTGGCGTTCAGCTGTCTGGATTGCTTCAATGTAATCATCCAGTCTACTCAAGGAAGGTCTAGGGTCTGGCAACCGGTCTTCTAGAGTCCTTGAATCCTCGTCACTGTTACCGATCGGTTGATTAGTGCTAATCCTTGGATATTTACTATCTGAGATATATAAATCTCGGATGCGCCAGCGTAAATATCCGTTGATCCAGGTAACTAAGCTTTTTTCAACGGAGGTTGAACTTGGCTCAAACTGGTACAGATTGCGGATGACCCATTCCCAGGTTCGATTTAACGCCTCTAGATAGTCTACGTGGGAAGATTTGTAAATGCCAGGTAGATTTTGAATAACGCTCAGGAGACGATTCAAGGCTTTCTGCCGCTCAGGACTTCGGTCTGGGTAGCGGGATACTGCTTCAATTAGGTTTCTTAGGATTTGATCCACAGGAGTCTTTTTCCCCAGCTGCCCTGCCTTTGGCTGCCATAGTTGAGCAACACCAATGGAGCGGTCGCAAACCAGGATACGAGAGTCTACATGGGTGAATTTTAACTGACTTTTAACTAACCAATTAAACTCCCAGTAGCTGGTATGACTGCTGATAGGCTGGATGCACCCTGATACATTAACCACCATTGTTAATCCTCTCGATTGCTTACCCGTAGTTGTTCTACCAAGCCTAGATAACTCAGAGGCTGGCTTTGGGTCATTGACCAGTGGGGAAGTTGGTAATGGTGGTTCACTATCATGACTAGTACTGTTTTGAACTCTCTATGTACTTATCAGCCCTAGCTGAGCATTTTATGAATCCGATTTTTGGAACCCGAGCCGGTTGACTGAAAAAACTCTCCTGTGTGTTACTGCTATGTAAACAGCCCAAGAAGCCTTCTTGACTCAGCCTTCTCAAGATTAGGCTGAGTTTGTGATAATATTGTGAGGTCTCTACAGTCAAGTCTCTACCGTCTTGTTTCTACTGAGATTTAGGAAGCTAGCTTCACAGAGTATAATTTTTTGTTTTTACCTGAATTCCCCATAAGCAACTCTCCTATGATTGAGTATTTGTATTCTAGGAAATAGTTTAGTAAAAAAATAACACTTTTTTGCTAGATGATATATACCTTGTGGCCAACTTAATTTTTAAGTCTTTAAAATTATTGATTGCTGACCTTGAAAAATCTTTTAATTTAGTCCTGTCTTCCCGATTCCTTATTTCCTACTCCCTACTCCGAAGCTCCGAAACTCGGAATCTCCCCTGCTTTGGAAGCTCCCCTGCTTTGGAAGCTCCCTTGCTCCCCGTGCTCTAGTCACCAGGGATTTGATATAACCCCCTTGGGTGGAAGAGCTGAGTTCACCCTGATGGGAAAGAATAGCGCTAGATAAAAACCATGATTTTATCAGCAATTTTGCCCTTGCCATTAACAAATTTTCTGTATAAGGTGCTATACTTTAATATATGAAAACTGTTTTGGTGGTAGAAGATAGCGTAACAGAAAGACAGTACCTAACTCGCTGTTTGCAACAAGCGGGTTTGGGGGTTACTGGCGTGGCTAGTGTAGAGGAGGCTCGGGAAAAATTATCTCACCATACACCAGATTTAGTGGTTTTAGATGTAATTTTGCCTGGTCAAAGTGGTTTTGAGTTTTGTCGAGCCCTGAAAGTTAATCCTCACACTAGCCAGATTCCTGTGGTGATTTGCTCCACCAAAGGTACTGAGGTGGACAAAATTTGGGGAAAGATGCTGGGGGCTGATGCCTACTTAGCTAAACCAGTGACTCCAGAAGAACTGCTGTGTACCCTAGAGGAGCTGATTCAATAGTTAGGGTTTGTTGACTGTTAACCGTTGACCGTTAAGTGTTAACCTAGGACAATTCTGGATTCCCCCCACCTCCAGACTCTTCCTTCACTTACGGACTCTTCTCTTTTTAAACTGGATCGGTCTTGCAAGGCGAGGTTGTATGATACTTGCGCACCGTTGCCACTACTTTTTGATTGTCGATTGGTTTGCTAAGGAAATCAGTGGCCCCAACGATTCTGGCTCTTACCCGGTCTACAATACCATCTTTAGCAGTCAGAATAATCACTGGTGTATTGGCAAACATTGACACCCGGCGGATCTGGGCGCACATTTCGTAGCCATTAACAATCGGCATCACCAAATCCAAGAATATTAAATCTGGCTTATGCTTGAGTAGCAAAGGTAGAGCTTGGATAGAGTCTTGGATTCCTAAAAATCGATAACCTGCTGATTGAATCACTTCCTTCATAATTTTACAGGTTTGGGGGTGATCATCAATACAGACTATTAATGCCTGATCAGACTTCTTCTGGGATTTTGGGGT
>NZ_JAAHGN010000664.1:0-4219 GCF_010672485.1 Moorena sp. SIO2C4
TTTTAATGATACGGCCACCACCCATATCTACCCCCTTTCCATACACCACGCTCTTCCGATCTAAAAAAAACATTATCATCACCACCCATGCTCCCATGATCAGATTAGGTTTGATTCCCACACTTTTATTACTCCCTTCTCAACCGACTTAATCTAGCCCATGTCAAGTTTTATCACCTCAATCACCGTAGAGATTCCCTCTTTAGTTTTCAAATTCGCAAACACAAAGGGTTTATCTCCTCGCATCTTTTTAGCATCCCGTTCCATCACCCCCAAATCTGCTCCCACCTGAGGTGCCAGATCAATTTTGTTAATCACCAGCAAGTCAGACTTGGTGATTCCTGGTCCTCCTTTACGAGGAATCTTATCCCCAGCAGCCACATCAATAACGTAAATAGTGAAATCTACTAGTTCTGGACTGAAGGTTGCTGCTAGGTTATCCCCTCCACTTTCTAGGAACACCAAGTCTAAATCAGTAAACCGATTTTCCAGCTGTTCAATGGCTGCCAAGTTCATTGAGGCATCTTCCCGAATGGCAGTATGGGGACAACCCCCTGTTTCCACACCCAGAATGCGATCGCTTTCTAGGGCCTGACTCCTAACTAAAAACTGGGCATCTTCCTGAGTATATATATCATTGGTGACCACAGCGATTTGATAAGAGTCTCGCAGCGCTTTACACAATGCATCTAATAGAGCAGTTTTCCCTGAACCAACTGGACCAGCAATCCCAACACGAAAAGTACTCATGTTAACTAACTTAGAGTTAATTTTAATAGTGTAGTTTATTTATGGTCATTAGCCATAAAAAAATTGTTAATTGCTAATGATAAATTAACAATTAACAATTGGCAATTGGCAATTTTAGATTTTTATTATAGCAATGGCTGTAATGGTGTTGGCAAATTTAAGGGATGAAGCGCGCAGCGCTATAACTATTGACGATTAAGGGGTCAAGGCACCGACTTGCTGTAAATCCAAAAGAAAAATTTTCTGAGTAGATGCTTCGTTTGATATAACAGCTGCATGAGATATCATCTCCAGAACACTGGCCTGACGGTAAGACTTCGGGATAGGTCGCATCATGTCTTGGGGTAACTCCACCAAATTGGGCAGATCATCCACAAAAATTCCCCAAAGTTCGGAGTCCCTAGGACGAATAATTACTAAGAACCTTTGGTTAGGGCTTCGGTGAGGTAAACTACCATCGCCCAACTGCTGATGTAAATCCCAAACTTTAATCGTATGCTTGCCTAGCTGAACTAATCCCATGGTTTTCATCTCCCGGCTGATTTCAGTGGTAAAATTTACCACTTTCAGGACATCCCTAATCCCAAGACATAGGGAATAGTCAGCAATCTTAAAAACCATGAATTTGTCTGGCTTTGAATTATTGTCTAACATCGCCTTTATTTAACCTTATTATAGCTATTAATATTTAGGAAAAGGGAAACTTTTATTTTTTTGATAATTTGTTAGGCTAAAAAATTTTACGTATTAATGATAAATTAATAATTAAAAATTACCAAATCATTCCAGGATATAGGGTTGAATATACTGTTGATAATACTTAGGCAGTATATAGCGTTTATCTGATATCTTGCACCATTGTCATTAATCGTAGGGTGGGCAGTGCCTACCAACGTGGTTTGCAAGCTTCATTATCTGTCTGATGCACTGCCCACCCTACATGAACTATTACCTATTAGCTATTACCTATTACCTATTAGCTATTACCTATTAGCTATAGCAGAAGTCAGAAGTCAGAAGTCAGAAGTCAGAAGTCAAACTCTTGCGCTTACTTAGGTTTGAGACTTTTGTCATGTACTAACTGCCCTGGCGACTGCTATATTACCTATTAGCTATTACCTATTAGCTATTACCTATTAGCTATTAGCTATTACCTATTACCTAAAATCCCGAAATTGTGTACCTCATAGCTATGAGAATTGCTATAGTCTTTATTCCCCCTACTCCCTACTCCCTACTCCCTACTCCCTACTCCGTTATTGAGGGTGAAATGGGCTCAACAACATCGGTTACTGTTGTCAACAATTTGTGTTCCAAATAGGGCTTAGTGATATAAGCCTTTGCCCCCAACTGTGCAGCAATCAAGCGGTGTTTATCGTTACTGCGGGAGGTGAGGATGACTACAGGAATATCTACCAAAGCCGGGTCTTGCTGGCAGTGTTTGAGAAATTCAAACCCATTCATGCGAGGCATCTCAATATCACAGATCACTAACTGTATATCTTTCTGATGCTGTAGTTGCTCAATGGCTTCATAACCATCCTGGGCTTGAAACACTTGATAGCCATTCTTTCCCAAGGTCATGGCTAGAGTTTGGCGCAGGGTGATCGAGTCATCTACCAGGAGTACCTTTGGCTTATGTCTGACCCAGAACGGTTCAACCAATGAAGGTGGAAGCTGCTTTCGTGAAAGGGTTTCCATTGCTTGGGTGGCTTGGTCATCGCTTTTGCTTTCAACCTTCAATGTGCTAACCTTTAACCTTTGACTGCCATCGGTCCGCTGGTCAGATAGGTACTGGATCAATTCAGTCCCATCCAGCACCAGTGTTAACCGACCATCCGCTAGAATACTGCCCCCATTGACATAGGGGGGTGGCACAATCATTGTCCCCAAAGGACGAATCACCAACTCCTGGTCTCCGAGCAGTTGCTCTACTTCCAGACCGACAAGCTGATCCTGGTAATGGATCAGAATGATTGGTCTAATCGTCTGTTTAGGAACAACAGGCTGATGGGGATGGGTTACTGAGAATGGAGAAGCCAGAGAGGAATAATCTAGGATTTGCCCAAGTTGGTAGACTTTAACCAGTTGCTGATCACTCCCGGTACCCAAGTGAAGCACTTTACCATCTTCCCAACTTCGGAGCTGGTGTTCCTGAGGAATAATAATTTGCTTGACTTGATCAGTGATCAACCCATAAACTTGCTTCCCAGCCTGGCACAGGAGTAACTTACCTATGGTTAAACTCAGGGGAATTTGTAGTCTAAATCTGGTGCCAAGGTCGGGAGAAGAATCAACCTGGACGGAACCCCTCAGAGCTTTGACCTGGTTTAGGACAACATCAAGACCAACACCTCGTCCAGAGAGGTTATTCACCCCAGAGACAGTGGAAAAGCCTGGTTCAAACAACAAATTCCTCAGCTGAGCCTCACTGAGACTATTACTCTGTTCGAGGTCGATCAGTTCACGTTCTACGGCTAGTTGGCGAATCCGTTTAAAATTCAACCCTGGCCCATCATCTTTGACTTCAATCACCAAATGTCTGCCCCGATGGCAAGCAGTGATTTCAATTAATCCGTTTTCTGGTTTGCCCTGTTGTTGCCGTAGAGCAGGAGTCTCAATGCCGTGGTCAAAAGCATTACGCACAAGATGCAGCAGGGGGTCGTACAGTTTCTGGGCAACAACTTTATCCACTAAAACATCATTACCAGAGATTTTTAGCTCTACCAGCTTATGGTGGGAGGCTGACAACTGCTTGAGGACAGGGGGGAAACGACTAAATATTTCCCCTAAAGGCAACATCCGAGCCTCCATCAAGACATCACGATGGTTGGTTAACAACCGACGTTGTTGTTCGAGAGTCTTACTGGATTGGGTGGTGAACAGCTCAATGTCATAGGCAGCTTCTGTTAATTGTATAGCGTCTTCTAGAACTGACTGAATCAGAAGCTCGGGTGTACTATAACGCTTTAGTTCCAGGTCATCGAAATAGTCTGTATCAAGAAGGTTAGTGGGTTGAAGGTTAGTGGGTTGAAGGTTAGTGGGTTGAAGGTTAGTGGGTTGAAGGTTAGTGGGTTGAAGGTTAGTGGGTTGAAGGTTAGTGGGTTGAAGGTTAGTGGGTTGAGAGCGTAGCGTGGCCTTTTGGTCAAGGTTGGCAGTAGGATTGGGGTTGGTAGCAAAGTTTTCCTTTAAACCTTCAACATGAAACTTGCTAACCTGCAAGGTTTTTTCTGCCCAAGGGTAGGAGGAAAAGCTAGGATTTGAGTCGGTAGCAAAGTTTTTGTTTAAACCTTCAACCTGAAACTTGCTAACCTGCAACCTTTGCCTAATCTGCTTTTGTTGCATCAAAATAAACAGGCGGTCGTACCAATCTTGCAGTTGGTCGAGCACTTGCTGATGTTGGTGGACACGATCTTGGAGTACTCGCACTGCCGCCAGCAGTTGTTCATTTTCAAGCAACTGGCGGTTT
>NZ_JAAHGN010000665.1:0-4218 GCF_010672485.1 Moorena sp. SIO2C4
TATGCTGATAGCTGAAGGCTGTTCACGTAGCGTGCGCATAGCGCTTAAGCTTAGCTTTTAAATTAATTGCAACTTCTCCATAAAACCCCCAAAAAAAAGTTTTTTTAAAACCCTTGACAAATTAATATATAATCATTATGATTATATATATAACGTCGAGTTCAAAAATTAAAACATGTCAACAGAATTTAACCCAAACCTAAAAAAATACCCTGTTGAGCACACTCTGAAAGGCTCTCGTAAAGCAGTAACCTATAGCATGCACACCCTCTATGTATTTGGGTATGCAGAGATTTGCGAGTGGAGTCCTCTGGAGCCGACGGAGGTTCCAGGGGAAGTGAGGACTACCATGATGAAGTATTGGCTGTTGCCATAACACGTTGTCTTGATGCAGTCGCTCATGGGGAAACCACGCCAGTTGCTCATGGGGGGAACCCCCAAGACCGCACTGGCTCCCCAAGACCGCGCTGCATCGCTAAATTTCTGGGGGGGTTTCCCCCCTTGCAAAGGCTCCTGGTCTTTTCGCGTAGCGTGGCCTTTGGCCAATAAAATAAGATCACATCAGGTTTGGTTTGGAATCTGACTGACATGACAATTTCAATCCACTTACTGTGGTATTGAAAAAGCCGTAGACATAATATCTACGGCTATTTTTTTTATTTTTAGACTTATATTTTTTGTAAGCATTCAGCGGTCAGCCGTCAGCGGTCAGCCGTCAGCGGTCAGCCGTCAGCGGTCAGCCGTCAGCGGTCAGCCGTCAGCCGTCAGCCTTCAGCCGTCAGCCTTCAGCTGACGTAACAGAGATTAAAGCAATGCTTACTTGTTTTATTCAAAAGCTGTGCGCGTAGCGCATAAGCTGATAGCTGAATGCTGAAAGCTGAAAGCTGAAAGCTGATCGCTGATCGCTGATCGCTGATCGCTGAAAGCTGAAAGCTGATCGCTGATCGCTGATCGCTTATCTTGCCTTTTTCTCAAAATATCTTACTAATCAAACCTGGTAAATCCTTACATATAGTTACCATATTAGCAGTAGGAGACAAAGCAGCAGCAGTTCCCATGAGTATTTTCATCGCCTTCTTAACTACTTTCTTCACAGCACCATCTTCGGAATTAGTTAAACCAGAAGCGATCGCTTCAATTTGTTCTAGGGCTTCTGCTTTGTCTTCGTCATCCAAATCTTCTGCTAAGACTGCGCTTTGCAGTTGACTGAGTAATTCCTTCAGTTGTTTTTTATCAGGCTCAGGCTCAAAGCTAGGTAACTGGTTGATAGTATTAGCAACTGTACCACTAATCTCACCTAAGTTAAACGCACCAGCAAAACTATTTGTTACTGTAGCGTTATCCGATATATTTATATTTTGACTTTTATCGTTGATATTAGCCATGATTTCAGAATAATCTCCAGAAATATTACCGTGTTGTGATAATAGCAATACTAATTTTTGAATATCGCCTTTAAACTGAATGGATTGATTACTATCTTGTTGATCGTTAGATACTAACTTGTTAACATCTATTATATCATCAATTAAATTCAGAACATTCACCATCTGATAGCTTTGTTGACATTGAATGGTGTATTCCTTGTCTGCTATAAATTTTCGCAATGTTTCAAAGGGATAAGAATGTGGCGACTGACTGTCTTTACACGTAGAACAATTACAAGGTATTAACTGACTGTACTTCAAGCGCTTATAAGAATTATGTATTCTATCTAGTTCATAAGCAACTATAGTTAATAATCCCCGCTTATCTCTACCAGTAACCCTAATCTTAATCTCCCGTTTACCGTAATATTCAATCACTTCAGCTTTGGTGTTGTCTTTAGTTAAGATGACGCCACTTTTCCAAACGTATTGTTGTTGGTCAATATACTGATGCATCACCACAATCAAACGAGTGATAATACCCTTGGGCATAAAATCCGGATAAGCGTAACGTAAAATCAGATTATGGGATGGATTCCAATCATAGTATGGTTGGTTATCGCTGAGGAGTTGAGGGGCGATAAAGGTATCTTTGCTGTCAGGAATTTTATAGCAAAGTTGAAATTTCTTCATTAGTTCTAGTAATTCTCCTCTGGTAGAGGCATACTTGTCTTCCTTCCAAATACGTTTTAAATCCTTGCGAGTAAACTTTCCTTTGTTATTAATAACGTCATGATTATCCAGCACGTTGTAAACCGCATCGGTACCCCATTCGGGTTTAAGAATGACTATTTTATATAACAACGACTCTTCTTGATCCTGGAAATGAAGACATACTCCTAAATCGTGGAGATATCCGCTTAACTGTAATGCATCTGACCGTCGAGTAAATCCATTGATTTTACAAATATCCAGATAGTCTTGAAGAGAGATATAATTGTGAGCATCGTTTTCTAAAGCTTGACGCACATTTACCCAAGTTTTGGGTAATTCTTGCCCGACGTGAGGTAATTTTTTAATGTAATGTTTAATTTCATCGGTAATCTTTTCTAAACCTCGGTTAGTTTTGAGGTTAGTAGCCAGAGTTTCTTTGAGATTGGTAAACTGTCCTCGCAAAGCTCTTTCGTTAATGTCTCTTTGGCGGTTTTGTTTCTCGTTTTTAATAATCAACAGGGGGCTATTGTCACTTAATTTGTCTACAATATTTAACCAATAATAAAAATCCGTATCTTGTTTACGACTATCTGCAACTAAAGTATAGAGAGAACGTTTACTTAAAAAAAACTGATGGGTAGCATGATAAATTTCTTGGCCCCCAAAATCCCAAATATTAACGTTAAATTCTCGTCCGCTATCTAGAGGAAAACTCCATTTGATAACATCAATGCCTTCTGTAGACTGTTGATTGTCTTGGAGTTGGTATTGAGGGTCTTCAATTTTCTTAGCTAAACTAGTCTTGCCTGCTCCAGCCTCGCCCACAATCAACAACTTAGCTTCATAGATATAATCTTTTCCTTCTTTCCTTAATTGTCGAAAATATTGTTTAATAGCACCTACACCTCCACTGACCACTTCTGGCGGTGGGACAACGAGGGGATTACCCGATAAATCTAGATGGGTTAAATTGGATAGATTTACAATATTTTCTGGTAGTTTGCTTAGTTGATTATACGACAAATCTAGACTGGTTAAATTGGATAAATTTCCAATAGATTTGGGTAGATATGTTAGTTGATTATTCCATAAATGGAGCTTACTTAAATTTAATATATTACCAAGAGATTCGGGCAGATGTGTTAGTTGATTATTCCATAAATATAGTTCGGTTAACTTATAAAAGTTACCAAGAAAATCGGGCAGTTTGTTTAGGTTATTGCCCACTAAATCTAGCCTGCTTAAATTAGATAAATTTCCAAGAGATTCGGGAAAAGTATTTAGTTTATTTAACGATAAATCTAGTTCAGTCAAATTGTAGAGATTTCCAAGAGATACCGGCAGTTTTTTTAGTTGATTACGGGATAAATATAGCTTTTTTAAATTGGGTAGTTCTCCAAGAGATTCGGGGAGATTTATTAGGTTATTTTTTGATAAATCTAGCTCGATTAAATTGATAAAATTACCAAAATTTTTTTGGGGTAATTTTGTTATTTGATTACGCGACAAATCTAGCCTGACTAAATTGGTAATGTTACTAATATATTCTGGTATTTGATATATTCGGTTGCCGCTTAAGTTTAATACTCTAATTTGTTTTAGTTCAAAAACTTCCTCTGGAATATTAGTCAATGGTTGGGTTCGATATCCATTACTCAAATCCAGTATTTCAAGTTTTTTTTTCCTGGCTTCTTTTATTTTTTCTCGGAAGCGTTTTGGAATACTATCTTCGCTCATATAGCAATGGTTATTTGGGTGAGTGACAAAGGTTATGGTTTTAAGGCAATAGATTTTTAAGGTAATCAGCGTCAAAAAACACTGTACCTCATAAGTCCGATAAAAACTGTATTATCCCTGACCCAACAAATCTATTTTAATCTTTCCTATAGAAAAGTGATGTCGCATTACTGCTTAAATGCAACAATAAGTATTTATACTTAAAAATCTTGGTGAAAGAATTTCCTTCTTTGATTCAGCAATACAAAAAATCCGGCGTTGCTGAATTAAGGAATGAATGTGCGATCATTTGGTTTTATTAAAGCCCCCTAAATCCCCCAATTCTGGGGGACTTTGATAGTTTTGTTCCCCCCAGAATTGGGGGGCTAGGGGGGCAAAACCATACGCATAATCAGCAACA
>NZ_JAAHGN010000666.1:0-4209 GCF_010672485.1 Moorena sp. SIO2C4
GTTATGCAGAAAAGGGTTAAATATTTTTTAATAAGGCGACCCTATCTTACGGTAAATTCAAACCACTCGCGCTTGGGATCAAGACAACAGGTAAGCATTGGAATAATGCTGAGTTACTTTAGCTGACTGCTGACGGCTGACGGCTGACGGCTGACTGCTGACGGCTGAATGCTTACATTTATATTGTTTTGGTTAAATAGTGCTAGTTTACTAAGTATTAGTTAACTAGGTGTTGCGCATTTAAATTGGATATTATTCAGTTATAAAAAAAGGCGTTGCTGAATTAAGAAATGAATAGGAGTAGAGTGGGCATCCTGCCCGCGCGAAAATAAGGAGGAAACTGGCAAGATGCCAGTTCTAGCCAAGATGCCAGTTCTAGCCAAGATGCCAGTTCTAGCCAAGATGCCAGTTCTAGCCAAGATGCCAGTTCTAGCCAAGATGCCAGTTCCACAAAACTCTTGAAATCATTTGATTATTAAGCAACGCCCCTTAATCAATGGAGGCGCGCTTTCCGCGTGAAGAATTAAATTACGGGGTCGCGCCTCAAGTTTTAACCATGCATCTGCATAGCCTACCAACCATAAAGGCTCCCCTGTCTAAGGCGCGCGTCTCCGGGGGAAACCCCCAGTTCCGAAGCTGCATCCCTTCTTCAGGTGCGACCCGTGGCGAATTTAATAATTAGATGCGGAAAGCGCACCTAAGTTGTTTTCCTTTTCCTCTCCCTCTGGGTCGCCCCATGTTTGACCCTAATGTAAAAAACCTACCCCTGTGAGGGGGTTAGGGGACCGGTCCCCATTACCGATTAGCCATTACCGATTAGCCATTACCCATTACCGATTACCTATCTCCAAAGTAAAAAACCTACCCTTGTCAGTCTCCCCACCCTCCCTCTAATTATGGGTATTCAACCTGACTTGATATAGAGGTTAGTGGGAATAATAATGCTCTCACTTAGTTGAACAGTTAGGTGTTTTCACCATGTTCGATAAAGATTTAGAAAAATTACCCGGATACCAGGAAATTGCTACTGCCACTTGTGATAAAAACAAGAGAGTATTAGAGGAAAGTATAAATAGAATAATCCCTGTGCTCAGCTTCTGCTGAGTAACCCCTAATTAACTATGTGCCTAAGATGTGCCTAAGATGTGCCTAAGTTGGCTTTGGATTCATCGGGGATTAAACTAATTTTTGTTGTTATTCAGGTTTATATTCAACAAAACTCGTTAAGCTAAAAACGATATAACAATTATAAACGAGTTGTGAAAATCTAGAAACCCAAAATCATGGTATTATTGGCATCCTGGCCTCTTGATAGTTCACAACCTATTTATAATTGCTATATACAGTAATCTAGTTTAGAAATGATTGTTATAAGATCACCTAATTTATCAAAAGTTCCACAGCTCGTGATTCACAATCCATATCGGGGAGGGGAATCGGCAATGGGGAATTGGTAACTGATCCAACTGTACTTGAGCTCCTAAACGATAGTCAGCAATAGGATCAATTTATCTAGTTATCTAGCATCAATCTATTCCATAGCCAATCCCATATACTAGACATCTCCAAAAATTAACCTCAAACCCTTGCACTGCCTGGGTCAAAACCGAGTTTCTGGAGATGTCTACTGGTGAATTTAGAGCAAAACGTATTAGCTAATACTTTCTTGAAGAAGTAGCAGTGTTAAGATTATTAATTCCGGGTGAATGTATTAGCTCTGTAGAGCTAACTATAAATAAAAACGATGCTTCTATAAATGCTTCTATATTAGTGGTAGGAAATAAACAGTTTATCACTACATTTGTGAAGCGGACTTGCTATATAAGGTCTAGCACTTTCGAGGTATCTTTGGAACTTGATGATGTCATACAACACATCAAGACTAGACAACCCGCTATTTTAATTTTGCAGGCAACCCAGGTGGCTAGTTTACAACTATGTCGTCAAATTAAAGAACAAAAGCTGCTCGGTTGGATATACTGCATTTTGATCAATGACTTGCCCGAAATAGCGATTACAGCAATGGGACTAGACCCAAACTGGGAGTTAAGAGAATGTGCTCAAGCCCTAGAAAACGGTGCAGATGCCTACTTACGGATCAGTTCAATCAGTAATCAAGACTCAGCCATAGCTGTAGCAGAAAATCGGTTGCTTAAGGCACAAATTCAGGCAGGGTTACGAGGAGTGCGACTATACCGGGAAGCAATGCACACTAATGATTTCCTATCAAGGATAGCATTGGTTGATCCCTTGACAGAATTGAGCAATCGTCGGGCAATGGAATCGGAGTTACCCCGACAAGTCAAAAATGCGTTTAGTCAATCAAGGCCCCTGAGTCTGATTATCCTAGATGTAGACTATTTCAAGTCCATCAACGACAACTACGGACATCCGGTAGGCGATCGCGCTCTCAAGCTACTGGCAAGTCGTCTCAAACATAACCTACGTATTCAAGATTCCCTCTTTCGTTATGGTGGAGAAGAGTTTGTGATCATTCTTAGTCACACTGACTGTGAAGAAGCCCGAGCAGTGGCTAACCGAGTGCGACATATTATTAGCGATCAACCGTTTCAGATTGATAGAAGATTGGTGCTCCCAATTACCATTAGCTTGGGTGTTGCTGCCCTTAACAATACGGACGACCATAGAGGGGAAAGCCTACTGCGATCTGCTGACCAGAACCTACGGATCGCTAAATCTAATGGTCGCAATCAGGTGTATTGTTGTTGCAATCGCTAATTTTCACGTAAATTGCTGACTCAAAACCACTGGCTTGTGGACAGTAATTTTTTTCTTGTGAATCGAAATCATGTCTTTTTCCCGTAGGTCTCCCAGTAGACGGGTGACAGTAACCCGAGTCGAACCGATAGCTTCTGCGATCGCTTGATGGGACAACTTCAGTTCAATGGTAATCCCATCCCCACAGGGTATGCCAAAGTCACGGCAGAGAATTAATAGAAAACTAACCAATCGAGACTCCATATCCCGATGAGCTAGGGTTTCGATCATCATTTCCGTCTGTAATATCCGAGACGATAGCCCCCGTAACATCAACATTGATAATTCCGGGTTTTCCTTCAGTGCTTTTTCGACCTGGTCAATCGGGGAAGAGAGTAACTCTACAGTTGTAAAGGCAACTGCATGGTAGAACCGATCAGATTGGTGACCAGTAATCAGAGACAGAACACCGAAAACCGTATTTTCTCGCAGCAGTGCTACAGTAATTTCTTCCCCTACTTCGTATACTCTAGAAAGTTTTACAGCACCTTTTAGCAAAAAGTAAACCCGTTCAGCTGGATCTCCTGGGAAGAAAATCGTCTTACCTCGCTCATAGGTTTCTACGACTGGTGGAAACGCTCCTCTACCAATCTGACGAAACACAGCCGCTAGTGGTGTATCCTGCGTCACAACCCTATCCATATCTATTTCTTTGTACAAATGCCCCTATCTATTTACATTTAAGAGACTTCCGGGGATTTTAAGCCACGGATTACCTCATTAATCTGGTATATTTAGGCTATTTTAGCGGATTTTAAACAGTTTTCTTGAGTTTGTTGTGAACTGCTACAACCGTTTCCAATTCCCCTTGCCCATCAATTTCGGCGGTGGGACCGGTGGCCAATTTAATTTGCCTAGGTCAAGGGCACCGGGCAAGTTTTGAGCTAATTTGCCAACAGGCCAACAGTATTAACTGCTAGTCTATATCTTAGCAAGCTCTTGACTTGATTTTCCCTTAACCCCGTCAGGTAGAAGCGGCAATTCGTAGCAATCATCGTGGCATAGACAAATTTATTTCCCACTACTTAATATCAATCTGAGCTAATTTTTTGTAAAAATTGCTACCAAAAACCAAAAATCTCAGGAGGTAAGCCTGAAGGTCAAAAGCAATGCAACGCTGACCTGTGGGGTTTCCCCACAGGTCAGCGTTGCATCAAGACATGGAGCTGAAAAACTCAATGTTGCTGCATTCAGGGATATAATAGCTGGGCTGTCATACACGGCTAAGTAACCTTCAACCCTGACTCATAGCGCGACTCAACCTAAAAACCATGCTCGATCTCAACGGAAAAAATGCTTTTGTCACTGGCATCGCCAACAACCGCTCCATTGCTTGGGGGATCGCCCAACAGTTGCACAACGCGGGGGCAAATTTAGGTGTGAACTTTTTGCCTGACGAAAAAGGTCGCTATGAGAAAAAAGTTCGAGACA
>NZ_JAAHGN010000667.1:0-4208 GCF_010672485.1 Moorena sp. SIO2C4
GGCGAATTTAATTCTCCAACGGAAAGCGCACCTAAGCGGTCTTGGGGGTTTCCCCCACTCGCTATTGCATCAAGAAGCGCAAGAGTTTGACTTCTGACTTCTGACTTCTGACTTCTGACTTCTGCTATAAAGGTAACCTTCAGGGTAACTCAGGTTTCGATAAACTGAAGAAAAAATGCACTTGAGGCGATTATGACCCAAAACAATCGCTCCCCATGGGATGCTGGCAGATTCATAAAAACCCTAAGCTACTTTGAGGTTATTCCTTTCCTGAGCTGCCTACAGCGATTATTCACAGGTCGTGCCAATAATCAACAATCGAGCCAGGGTAGAGGAAAAGATATGGGAGTAATACTGGTAGCTGGGGCAACTGGCGGTGTAGGCAAGCGAGTGGTGCGCTGTCTGGTTGAGCGTAATTATCCCGTACGTGCCCTAGTTAGAAATGCCCAGAAAGCTAGGGAAATCCTTGGCAATAACCTGGAACTATTCGAGGCAGATATCACTATTCCAGACACCTTGACCCCAGCACTGTACAAGAACATTACTGCTATAGTGTGTTGTACAGGAGCGCGGATGCAACCGGTAGAAGGAGACACCCCGAACCGGGAAAAATACGATCAGGGCATCAAGTTCTATAGGCCAGAAGTGGTCGATAGCCCGGAACTATTGGAGTATCAGGGTATCAAGAACTTAGTACAAGCCGCAGCAGAGTATCTCGAACCAGGGAAACAACTCCTATTTGACTTCCAAAACCCTTCCGATGACTTACAAGAAACCTGGGGTGCTGTGGATGATGTAGTCATGGGTGGTGTCAGCGAGAGTTCAATCCGCCTGATCGACAAGGCTGCCCTGTTTACCGGCAATGTCTCAACAGCAAATTCTGGCGGCTTTGTGTCAGTACGCACCCGCAATCTCCCAACTCCCCTCAACTTAGCTGAGTACCAAGGACTAGAACTGCGAGTTAAAGGGGATGGTCAACGCTATAAATTTATATTGCGTAATGAATCGAAATGGGATGGCATTGCCTACTGCTATTCCTTTGACACCCAGAAAGATCAGTGGATAAACGTTTCTATTCCCTTTGCTGATTTGATTCCGGTATTTCGAGCCAAAACCTTGAAAGATGCTGCTCCCTTCAACCCCAGTCGCATCTTTGCCATACAGCTAATGCTGAGTAAATTTGAATATGATGGCGCACTGAACCCAAACTTTGCTCCAGGTTCCTTTGTCCTACAGCTCGAAACTATTAAAGCCTATGGGGGGATCACCAAGCCCCAATTCATTATGATTAGCTCAGCCGGGGTGACTCGTCCAGGTCGTCCAGGAATTAACCTAGAGGAAGAACCACCAGCGGTACGAATGAATGATCAACTGGGGGGAATTCTAACCTGGAAACTCCGGGGAGAAGACGCAGTTCGCGACAGTGGCGTTTCCTATACCATCATCAGACCTTGTGCTTTGACAGAAGAACCGGGAGGTCAAGCCTTAGTGTTTGCTCAAGGAGACAATATCCGAGGTAAAGTAAGTCGGGAAGATATTGCTGAACTTTGTATTCAGGTACTAGAGCAACCCAAGGCTTGTAATGTCACCTTTGAAGTCAAAGAGGCAAGTGATGGTTTGCGAGACTGGCAAACTCTCTTTTGCGATATCAATACGGACAGCAATTAAGTATAGGGTTTGTATCTAGGTTGTAAACACACTTCTTGCAAAAAAAGGCAATTATAATTAAGAATTAAGAATTAAGAATTTAGAATTTAGAATTTCTTCATTCTTAATTATTCCTTCTTAATTCCTCATTCTTAATTATTCCTTCTTAATTCCTCATTCTTCATTCCTAATTCTTCATTCTTCATTCTTCATTCTTCATTCTTCATTCTTCATTCTTCATTCTTCATTCTTCATTCTTCATTCTTCCTAACTTGCCAGACGCTCCGATGCTTGAGATTTCATCAGGGTAACCAACTCTTGGATTCCTCTTTTGACATGTCGCGTCACTGTCATCGGACTGACTCCAATTCGTTTGGCTGCCTCTTTGCGGGGGAGTTCTCGTAAGAAAACAAACTCTATAGCTGCCTGAGTTTTATCTTCTAGCTGACTCAAGGCACCCTGGAGCTGTTGTCGGTCTTCTTCCCAATAGTGTAAATTCTCTTCATAGTAATCCGGTAGAGTCTCTCCTAAAGTCATGGGTTGATCGACCTTCTGAGAAACCGTGGCATCCAAACTTAAAGGCAAACGATTTTGAACTGCCAATTTACTTTCCTGCCACTCTTGCAGTGATACATCCAAAGCCTTAGCAATTTCTTCATCTCTGGGGAAGCGTCCCAAGTTAGTTGCTAACTTTTTGCTGACTCTTTTCCCTGCCTGCTGGAGTTCCTGCCATCGGCGAGGAATCTTGACCAGAGAACCCCTATCGCGCAAGAAGTGTAGCATCTCACCGCGAATGTAAGGTACTGCCAAGGAACTGAATGCACAACCTTGATGGGGGTCGAACCGCTCAATAGCACGAATCAAGCCGATGTAACCCATTTGCTCGAGGTCTTCATAAGGTTCAGCACACTTCTGGCTGACTATATGAGCAATCTTCCTCACTAACCCAGCATTTAATCTTACTATCTGATTGCGAAGTTGAATTGATGGATTTCGGTAGTACGCAATCAGAAGTTCCATTCCTTGAAAACCAACAGACCCAATAGCCATTCTCAAAATATCCCAGAAGTGGAAACCTATTTACGACACGAGGCTTAGCCTAAGCAATTAATCTTCAACTCATTGTCATTAGAGATTCCCCTTTAGAACCATCGTCCTTTCACGGAAAAAACAAATTACCGTTTTTGTTTTCTCTGTACAATCACGCAGATTGGAACCCGAAGATAGTGAGAAATCGCTATACCGTCTTAAATGTGGTATAATATCTAACCTAATTAGCCGGAAGTGGCAACTAGCAAAGAGGATAACTAGTATTCTGTCAATTTAGTTTTGGTATTAGGTGTTAGGTATTAGGTGTTAAGTATTAGGTATTCCGAAAAAGTAGAGTTTACCCCTCAAGTCAATTTGGACGGAGTACTAGCAGTCGGTTTTCCCTCCTGCCACAAGATTGCGGATATGGTTCAAAATAGAAGTAGTTATAAATCAATGCTGATACTTGATCAGGAAAATTCTTGACTAAAATCTCATGAGTAGCACTAGTAACTTTCGTCAAGCAATTCGTGAATCTCAAGGTCGAGCCCTAGTTGGTCCGAATGTTATTGCTAATGCTCTGCCCTTCCTGGGTGGTGGATTAGTCTTAACTGCCCTAGGTGTCTATGGTGGTCTGGGGGTGATTTCAAGCAACCCAGGGCTATTTATGACCACCTTCTTGCCTGCCTTAATTGCCGAATTTATTCTTTTCTTCGTTGCCCGTGGTGTGGCTGAGAACGGAAACAACAGTGTAGCTTTGCCTCTTCTAGCTAGTTACAGTCTCTTGTCCGGCTACACCCTCAGTGGCTTAATATTCGTTGCCCTCGGAACAGGGGGTGTGGGCATGCAAGGCATTGCCATTGCTGCCTTTGGCTGTGGTGTAGCCTTTATGGCTGGCCGTCAAATTGGTTCTAATCTCTCAGACGAAGATGGCTTTGCTTTAGCCAAAACCGTCCAGATGGGTATGATTGCCTTGCTGGTGGTCTTGGTGGCTCAGCTAGTTTTATCCTTCTTTGGTGTATACACACCCAGCTTTCTAGAAATTGCTATCTCTGGCATCGGTGTGGTTATTTTTGCGGGTGCGGCTGTAGTGGATTTCTTCGTGCTGCCTCGCGCCTATCGTGATGACCAGTATCTACCTGCTGCCCTGTCAATGTACTTGACCTATATTAACTTGTTCGTGTTCATTTTGCGGCTGCTGATTGCCCTTAATGGTCGCGACTAAGACAGTGCAATACGATAGAACCCAATCGGGGACGGCAATGCTGTACCCCGATTTTTCTAGTTCCAAGCTGTGGTGCTAGACGTCATATAGGAGCCATAAACCCCAACAGAGCCTCAAATACAGCATCATGGGCAGTACTTTGATTTGTGCCCCTATAGCTAGCTATAGGGACAAGTCCTGTTCTGAAGCGGTTTTGTGATAGTATAGCAGTCGCCAGGGCAGTTAGGACATGACAAAAGTCTCACACCCTTTGTAAGCGATGCAGAGGTGCGACCCGTGGCGAATTTAATTCGCCAACGGAAAGCGC